>VBJP01000155.1 GCA_005880165.1 Chloroflexota bacterium
CGAAGCCATCGGCGATCGCCAGCAGTCCCGGCCACTGGGGCGTGGCGTCGCGGTCCTCCGCGACATCGGCTCCGTGGACGACGCGAGCCATGAGCCCAACCGCCTCGTCGGCAATGGCGTACTCCTCCACCAGCACTTCGAAGGAGCACAACCCATCGCGGTGCGTGTACCGCGCACCCGGCGCGTCAAAGGAGACCGCCCCGTTCTGATTGGCATAGGAGAGAACCTCGCCGCGAGGAACGTAGACGATCTGAGCCTCGGGATCGATGAACTTGCGGATCAACCACGGGCAGGCGATCCGATCGGTCTTGGGGTGCTCGCGCGTGACCCACTGCATGGCGTTGCCTCCTGACCCCACGCTAGCAGCCATGGCCAGTCCCCCCGCCCGTAGGGGCTCGGGCATGATGAGCCGCAATGAGCCACCAGACCGATGGCGCGCCCCTGCTCGACCAAACCCTGAACGCGCTGCGCGGGGGCGTGGGCCCCGTCCACGTCCTGACGGATGCCGACCTGCGAGCCACCTACGAGACGGATTGGACGCGGCGTTTTCACGGCGAGGCTGCGGCGGTCGTGCGTCCTTCCACCGTCGACGAGGTCGCGGCGGTGCTGCGGGCCTGCGGGGAGGTGGGAGCCGCGGTCGTGCCCCAGGGCGGCAACACGGGATTGGTCGGTGGCGGCGTCCCGAGAGCCGCGGCTCCCCGCGATGAACGCGGCTCGTCGCGCTCCCAGGTCATCCTTTCGACCCTGCGCCTGCGCGATCTGGAAGCCGTCGATGAGGTCGCCGGGGAGGTCACCGTTGGCGCGGGCGTCACGCTCGCCGCCCTCCAGGAGCATGTCCGCCGTGCCGGCTGGGACGTTGGCGTGGACATGGGCTCGCGCGACTCGGCAACGGTCGGTGGCATGGTCGCCACCAACGCCGGCGGCGTGAACGTCCTCCGCTACGGAGTCATGCGGCAGCAGGTCGTGGGCATCGAGGCGGTCCTGGCGGACGGCTCGATCATCCGGCGCCTGCCAGGGCTTGTGAAGGACAACACCGGCTACGCCCTGCCTTCTCTGCTTGCCGGATCCGAGGGCACCCTGGCCGTCATCACGCGGGTGCGGCTCCGTCTCGTTCCCCAGCTCTCCCGGCGGACGGTCGCGCTGCTGGCGGTCGACGACGCCGCTCAGGCCGCGGCATTCGCCGCCCAGCTTCGTCGCAGCCTCGCGACACTGACCGCCGCTGAGCTGTTCGATGACGACGGGATGCGCCTCGTGCTGAGGCACACGGGCGGCGAGCCCCCGTTCCGCGAGGCGCATCCGCGCTACCTGCTTGTCGAATGCGGCGCAGCATCCGACCCCACCGACGAGCTCGTGAACGCGATAGCCGAGTTGCCATCACGGGACGCTGTGGCGGCGAGCGACGAGGGCGCGCGGCATCGGCTCTGGAAGCTACGAGAAGGCCACACCGAGGCGGTCAATGCCGCAGGCGTGCCGCACAAGCTCGACGTGGCGGTGCCGATCGGCCGCATCGGCGAGTTCGATGTCATCGTCCGTGAGGCCATACGGCGCGCGGATCCCGGCGCGCGGGTCTTCGTCTATGGCCATGTCGGCGACGGGAACCTGCACGTCAACGTCCTCGGCCCCGACCCGGAGGACGAGGCCGTCGACGACGCGGTCCTGGAGCTGACGATTCAGATGGGCGGCGCGGTGAGCGCCGAGCACGGTATCGGGGTAGCCAAGGTCCGCTGGCTGATCGCCGACCGTGGCGAACCCGACGTCGCCGCCATGCGCGGAATCAAACGCGCCTTAGACCCGGCCGGCGGGCTCAATCCTGGTGTCTTGTTTCCCGAGGAGTCATGAGAAGCAGATGAGCGGAATCATTGGCTGCTCCATCCCTGCCGGCTTTCTCCTGGCGGGAGGGGCGACGACGAACTCTTTCAAATCAGCCAATCTAGATCGCGCGGCCCGGGTTGAGGAGGTTCAGGGGATCCAGGGCGGACTTGATCTGCCGCATGACGCGGACGGCACCGGGACCGCGTTGGAGCTCCAGGAATGGCAGTCGCGCAACGCCGATCCCGTGCTCGCCCGTGACCGTTCCGCCCAGGTCGATCGCCGCGCGGTAGAGCTCCTCGCAGGCGGCGGTGACCCGCGCCTCGGCTTCCGCATCGCCGCGCTGCCACCAGAAGGTCGGATGCAGGTTGCCATCGCCGGCGTGGCCGAACGTGCCGCAGTTCAGGCCGCGCTCAGCGACCACGCGATTGATGACGTTCAGCAGCTCCACCAGCTTCGAACGCGGGGCGCCGACGTCCTCCATGCGGGTGGCGCCCAGCTTCTCCATCGCCCGCAGGGCGAGGCGCCGCGCCTGGCGCAGGCCATCGGCCTCCATGGCGTTGGTGGCCCGCACCTGCTCGACCGCGCCCGCTGCTTCGGCAGCCGCTGATGCGGCATCCAGCTCGCCTTCCGCCGCCACGCCTGGCAGGTCCGATTCGATCAGCAGCAGCGCCGCGGCATCCGGCAGCTCGAGGTGGAAGGCGTCGTTGACGGCGCGGATCGTGATGCGGTCCATCAGTTCCAGCGTGCAGGGAACCAGGCCCGCCGCGGTGATGCGCTCAACGGCGTCGCCGGCGCCATCGGTGTCGGCAAAGAAAGCAAGGAGCGTGGCCTTCGGAGGGGGAGCGGGCCGCAGCCGAAGCGTCGCCTCCGTGACAAGTCCCAGGGTGCCCTGCGAGCCCACGAAGAGGTGGGTGAGCGCGTAGCCCGCCACGTCCTTGACGTTGCGCCCGCCGGTCCGGATCACCGAGCCGTCCGCCAGGACGACCTCCAGGCCCAGCACCGAGTCGCGCGTAACGCCGTACTTGACGCAGCACAGTCCGCCGGCATTGGTGCCGATGTTGCCGCCGATGCTGCACATCTCGAAGCTGGCAGGATCGGGAGGGTAGAAGAGGCCTTCCTTGGCGACAGCCGCCTTGAGGTCGGCGTTGATGACGCCCGGTTGGACGACGGCGACCATGTTGGCCCGATCGATCTCCAGGATTCGATTCATGCGCGTGAAGGCGACGGTGATGGCGCCCTCGATGCCGCCCGATGCGCCCGAGAGCCCAGTGCCGGTGCCCCTTGGGACGATGGGAGTGCGGTGCTCTGCGGCGAGCCGGACGATGGCCGAGACCTGGTCGGCACTCTCGGGGAGCGCCACCGCCATGGGCAGCTGGCTCTTGAGGTAGCTCGCCTCATCGGACCGATACGACTCGCGATCGGTCTCGTCGGTCAGCAGACGCAGGCCCGGCAGCTCAGCCCGGATGCGCCCAAGTATCTCGCTCACTGCTTCGACTGCCATTCGCTGACCAGCATCGCGTAGACCAGCTCATCGACCCACTCACCCTTGATGAACTGGCTCTCGCGAAGGTGCGCCTCGCGTCGCATGCCGAGCCGCTCCATCAAGGCGGCAGATGGCGCGTTGCGGGCATCGCAGTGTGCCGCGATGCGGTGGAAGCGGAGCCGTTCGAAGCCCATGCGCAGCATGAGGCTGGCGGCCTCCCGCCCGTAGCCCTTGCCCTGGAAATCGGGATGCAGGACGAAGCCGAGCTCGCCCTGCTGATGCTCTCGGCTCGTGCGCCAGATGCTGAAGTCACCGATGAGCCTGTCCGTGCCCCTGAGCAGCGCGGCGAGTCGAAGTGCCTCGCCCCCGGGAGTGAGCGCGGTCATCGTCTTGATGCGATCGAGCCACTCCCGGACGGCCTCGCGTGACCGCGGCTCCCAATCGAGGTAGCGGTTCACGTCGTCGCGCCCATAGATCGCGTGCATGGCATCCAGATCGTCGTCCGTGAACGGTCGCAGGACGAGGCGCTCGGTCAGAAGCGGGAAGCGGGCGGCCGCCATCTCATCACGGATCTTATCGGTCCGGCTGGTGCGTGCTCCGCGATGTCCTCGACTCGGGTGCCCGCGCCATGCAGGTCTAAATCTCACTGGCTGAGGCTTGTGGTGCCGAGTCCGGCTGTACCGATGAATAGACCCAAGGTTCTTGGGCATTACGCGCCGCCGACGGAGCTTGGTGTGCGATTCCGTGTGCTACCACTCAGTTTCCGAGCATTAGCGAGTTCTCCGGCGACGGCCGGCATTAGCATCCGGTGGTGAGCGAGATCCAGGAGGTGTTGGCTGCCATCTCAGAGCTGGCGGCGCGCGAAGAGCCGATGGCCCTGGCCACGATCGTCGCCACCCGCGGCTCAACCTATCGGCGGACGGGAGCGCGTTACCTGGTTCCTTCTGTGAGCGAACCGATTGGGAACCTGTCGGGCGGCTGCTTGGAAAGCGACGTCGCCCGGGTGGGGCGCGAGGTCATGGCGAGCGGCGAGCCACGCCTCATGACCTTCGACATGACCGCAGACGGCGAGGAGATCTGGGGCTACGGGCTGGGCTGCAACGGGGCTATCGACGTGTTCGTGGAACCGGGTGCGATGGCCGTCGAGACGGCGTCAGCCTTTCGCGAGGCGATCGAGGACAACCGGCCTGCAGCGCTGTTGACAGTGATCGAGTCCCTGGCACCGGAAGCCCTTCGCGGGAAGCGCCTGCTGATGGAGCCGGACGGGTCCTTCCGGGGCACCATCTCCCCGGGCCTCGACGCCATGGCTCGCCAGGCCGCACAGAAGGCGCTGGCCGCAGGTCAGTCAGAGATCGTGGCTCTTGGCGAGTCGGCTCGAGCGTTCGTGGAGGTAGCGCGACCGCCCCTTCGCCTGGTGATCTGCGGCGCCGGTCACGACGTCGTACCCGTCGTCCGCCAGGCGTCGGCGATGGGCTGGCGGGTGGTGGTTGCCGATGTCCGACGCAACCTCCTCAACCACGAGCGCTTTCCGGAAGCGTCCGCATTCGTGGACACAGAGCCGTTGGAGACCGCCGACGCCATCGGTCCTGATGAACGCACCGCGGTGCTGTTGATGAGCCACAACTACCTGCGCGACGGCGAGTACTTGCGCTCGTTCACGCGTGCCGGGGTCATGCGCCTCGCCTACTTGGGGCTGCTCGGTCCGCGTGAGCGCTCAGCAAGGTTGTTGCGCGAGCTCGAAGCTGAAGGCTTCCCTCTGGCCGATGGCGATCGCGAACGGCTGCACGCCCCTGCGGGCCTCGACCTGGGCGCGGAGGAGCCCGAGGAGGTGGCCGCTGCGCTGGTTGCAGAAATCCTGGCCGTCGAAC
>VBJP01000157.1 GCA_005880165.1 Chloroflexota bacterium
CTGGGCAGCACCGTGAGCCTCGTGGTCGAGGGCGGCGACATCGGCCGCGCACGGAGCTCGGTCGCTGATCTGCTGGACCTGGTGGACCGCACCTACAGCCGCTTCCGGCCTGACAGCGAGCTCACTCGCGTCAACGCCCGCGCCGGGCAACGGGTCCCCATCAGCCCGCTGCTGGCCTGGACGCTCGATGCCGCCCTGCGCGCCGCTCGCTTCAGCCAGGGCCTGGTCGATCCCACGGTCGGCCACGCCATGCGGCTGATCGGATATGACAGGGACTTCTCCCAGATCATCGACACCGCCTTCAGGACCGATGCGTCGCCGATGCGCCTTGAGCCGGTTCCAGGATGGCAGTCGGTCGAGCTCGATCCCCGCCGCCGAACCGTGCGGATCGCGCCCGGCGTCGAGCTCGACCTCGGATCCATTGGCAAGGCATTCGCCGCCGACCTAGCGGCCTCGGCTGCGTTCGGAGCATCGGGCGCCCGCGGTGCGCTGGTCAGCCTGGGCGGCGACATCGCCGTGGCGGGGGCCGCGCCCCGCGGCGGATGGCGCGTCCTGGCCGCGGAGGACAGCTCCCGGCCGCCGACGGCCGAGGGCGAAGTGATCACCCTGCAAGACGGCGCGATCGCCACCTCCAGCTCCACCGTCCGGCGCTGGACCCGCGCCGGCGTCAAGGTCCACCACCTGATCGACCCGCGAACCGGAATGCCGGCAGGAGGGCCGTGGCGGACCGCCACCGTGGTCGCCGACAGCTGCGTGGACGCCAACACCGCGGCCACCGCCGCGATGGTCATGGGACGCGCCGCCCTGGCGTGGCTGGTAGAGCGTGGCCTGCCAGCGCGCCTGGTGGCCACCGACGGCACTGTCCATCGCCTGGCGGGCTGGCCCGCACCCATCGAGGCGACGGTGGCGTGATGAGCGAAAGCCTGCTGTGGTACGCCACCCGTGGAGCCGGGATCGTGTCGCTGGTCCTGCTCACCGGCGTGGTCTGCCTGGGCATCCTGACCTCGGTCCGATGGCAGCGCCGTGGCTGGCCACGCTTCCTGACCGCCCAGCTGCATCAATCGATCTCGTGGCTGAGCCTCGTCTTCCTCGGGATCCACATCGTGGTGGCTGTGGTCGATCCCTACACATCGCTCGGGCTGGCAGCGATGGTGCCTTTCGCATCGGGCTACCGCACGATCTGGCTGGGGCTCGGGGCCGTGGCGCTTTACCTGGTGCTCGCGATCATCGGCACCAGCCTGGTCCGCGGCTGGCTCGGCCATCGAGCCTGGCGGATCGTGCACTGGCTCACCTATGCGGCCTGGCCGATCGCGCTGATTCACGGCATCGGCACCGGCAGCGACACGTCGGCGATCTGGGCCTGGGTCCTCAACGGCGCGTGCGTCATCGCCGTCCTGGCGGCGAGCGCCTGGCGGGTCGGCTTTGCCGATTCCACGCAGACCGAGATCTCCCGCGCGCTTCCGGCGCTGGAGCGGGACTGACGGTGAACGCCATGCTCGCGACAGCCACGACCACGATCGAGCCACGCCTCCTCGCCGGGCAGCCGTTCGCTGCAGGCGCCGAGTCATGGGACCAACACCGGGCGCGCCTCGGCGAGCTGCCGAGATCGCCCGGGCTCGCGGGGATCATCCCCTCGATCGAGCGCAGCGGCCTGATCGGCCGCGGCGGAGCCGGATTCCCCGTGGGGCGCAAGTGGCGGAGCGTGGCCGAGCGGTCGCGCCGCGGTGCCGTGGTCGTCGCGAATGGCGCGGAGGGTGAGCCGCGCAGCGCGAAGGATCGGGCGCTCATGCATCTCCGACCGCACCTGGTGATTGACGGCGGGGTTCTCGCCCGCGCGGCAATCGGCGCTGACGAGCTTGTCATCTACGTTGGAAGCGAGCACGGAGAAGCGGTGCGCTCCATGAGCCGCGCGATCGCCGAACGCGGCGGGCGCGATCCGGTTGCGATCCGGCTGGTGGAGGCGCCGCGCGGCTACATATCGGGCGAGTCGAGCGCGGTTGTCCACTACCTGAACGCGCGCGACGCCCGGCCCACCTCCGCGCTCGAGCGTCCGTTCGAGCGAGGCGTTGGGAGCCACCCGACCCTGGTGCAGAACGTCGAGAGCCTGGCCCACGCAGCACTCATTGCGCGCTTCGGCGACGCCTGGTACCGCGAAGCAGGCCGCGGCCGGACACGCGGAACCGCGTTGGTCACCGTCTCCGGACCGGTGCGATTCCCCGGCGTCCACGAGATCGAGTACGGCATCACCATGGCCGACCTGGTCGCGATGACCGGCGGCGCGACGACAGAGATCGGGGCGATCCTGATCGGGGGCTACTTTGGCGGCTGGGGATCGGTCCGGGACCTGTGGGGGGCGCCGCTGGATCCTGTCGACCTCGGCGAGGCCGGACTTGGCTTCGGCTGCGGCCTCATTGGTCTGTTGGAGGCCGATGCCTGCGGCGTGCGAGCCACCGAGCGAATTGTCCGCTATATGGCGGCGGAGAGCGCGCGCCAATGCGGACCGTGCATCTTCGGCCTGGGCGCCATGGCAGCGGCACTCGATCGGCTCGCAATCCGCAGGCCTCTGCCCGACGACCTCGAGAACCTCGCTCGCTGGTCGGCGCAGATCGTCGGAAGAGGCGCGTGCCATCACCCGGACGGCGCCGCGGCGCTGCTCACGAGCGGGCTGCGCGTGTTCGGCGACGATTTCGACCGCCATCAGCGCGGGCATTGCGCGCACCCGAGCCCGCGCGCCGGGGAGGACTGACCAGTGGCCGTATCCCTGCACGTCGACCGCATCCATTGCGAGGGGTACGGCATGTGTGCCGAGCTCCTGCCGGAGGCGATCGAGCTCGACGACTGGGGCTATCCGATGATTCGCGACGGCGTCCTCCCCGAGCACCTTGGCGCCCTTGCGGAACGGGCGGTCGAGGTGTGCCCGGTGCTCGCGCTGCGCCTCGTCTCACCCGAGCGCATGCGACCGACCCTGCAGAGCCGGTCGCTGGCGCCGCACACTGCCTTGAGATCGCAGGGAGGCGGTTGATGCGCATCCTCGTCGCAGAGGACGATCCGGGACTGCAATCGATCATCGCGCTGGGGCTGCGAGAAGCCGGGTACCAGGTTGACACCGTCGAGCGCGGCGATGACGCCATCGACCAGATGAAGTGGTACGAGTACGACGTCGCGGTCGTCGACTGGCGCATGCCCGGGGCCGAGGGGATCGACGTCGTCGCCTGGGTGCGTCGCAACAAGCGGCCGACAGCCCTGTTGATGCTCACCGCCCGTGATGCGGCGGCCGACCGGATTCGGGGCCTCGACACCGGGGCGGACGACTACCTCGTCAAACCCTTCGACTTCGGCGAGCTGCTCGCGCGGGTGCGGGCCCTGCAGCGCCGGCCACGAGGTGTGGAGGGTCCGGTCCTCCAGAAGGGCCGCGTCTCGCTCGACCCACTCCGCCGCGCGGTGACCGCCGGGGGTCGGCCGCTCAACCTGACCAGCACCGAGTACCTGATCCTCGAGCTGCTCATGCGCCGATCCCCGGCCGTGGTGGATCGCAAGGCGATCGCCGAGCATGCCTGGGCGGACGAGACCGATCCGCTGGGCTCGAACGCCATCGACGTCCAGATGAGCCGGCTGCGGGCCAAGCTGCCCAGCGCCGGTATCCGGATCGTAACCGTGCGGGGCGCCGGATATCGCCTGGAGGAGGCATGACCGCCTCACGAGCCCAGGACGTCCGGCGCGCGTCGATCCGCGTGGCGCTGGCGGCGAGCGGGGCCGTGGCAGTCGTCTACCTGGCGATCGCGGCAGCTGTGCTGTTGATCGTGACGAGCAACCTGACTGCCAAGACCGATGCCGACCTCGCCGGCATCCTGGGCCACATCGCGGATGAGGCGAGCCGGCCCGGTGGCCCCGGCGGCCCCGGCGGTGGCGGCGGATTCGAGCTCCCTTCGGAACGCGGGCCGCTCGACCCCAACACCGTCATCTGGACGGTCCGGGCGGACGGCACCACCACCTCGAACAACAGCCAGCTGGACCTGCCGGTCGCCTACCGGCGGGTGACCGGCCCCACCACGACCAGCCTGGCCGGCACCAACGTCCGGCTGGAGGGGCGCGCGATCAATTCCTCCTACGTCGTCGTGGGCCAGAACATGGCGCCGGTGGAAGCGACCCAATCGACCATCGTGCTGGCCGAGCTGCTGATCGGGCCCATCCTGCTGATCGCGGTGTTCCTGGGCGCCGTGGCCATCGGTCGCCGAGTTGCGACGCCCATCGAGGTCGCGCGCCGACGCCAGCTCGACTTCTCGGCGGATGCCTCGCACGAGCTGCGGACCCCCCTATCGGTCATCGAGGCGCACACCAGCCTGGCCCTCGCGCAGGAGCGTGATAGGACCTGGTACCGCAACGCCTTCGAACGGGTGAGCGACGAGTCCAGGCGGATGCGGAGGATGCTCGACGATCTCCTCTGGTTATCGCGCTTCGACGCCAGCCAGGGCAGGCCCAACACCGAACCCGTCGACATGGGCGTCCTGGCCTCGCAGGCGGTCGATCGCTTCCGGGCCATCGCCGAAGCTCGGAACCAGCGATTGGACGTGGAAGCGACTGCTGGCCAGGTGATCAACGCGCCCCCCGAGTGGCTGGATCGCCTGCTCGGGGTCCTGCTGGACAACGCGTGCAAGTACTCCCCTGAGGACGGCGCGATCCGGGTCTCTGTTGAGCCCGATGCGGGCAGGATCCGCCTCCGTGTGGATGACTCAGGCCCCGGCATCCCCGAGGACCAGCGCACGCGCATCTTCGACCGATTTCACCGAGCGAGCGACGAGGCCGGCGGCGCAGGCCTGGGCCTGGCCATCGCCGACGAGATCGTGCGTGCCACCAATGGCCGGTGGCAGCTCGACGAGGCGCCGGGCGGGGGCGCGCGCATCAACGTGAGCTGGCCTCGCGGTCGCCTGGCCGCCGCTTGAGCCGCTGGTCGATCCGTACCCGGCCTCCCAGATGCATGGATCGCCACGCGCCCCGGTATCCGGGCAGGATCCCCGCAGCGACCAGGATGTGCCCGGCGATCACCACCGTGAAGGCGAAGGTGGCCAGCCGATGCACGGCGGCGAGGACCACGAACACCGGGCCGAAATGCACGAGCACTAACCCGATGCCGCTGGCGATCAGCGCCACAAGCAGTCCCACGATGGCCACGTTCGCGATCCGCTGACCGGGATCGAAATGACCCTCGTGGCGGGCGAATCGGCCGGTGACGATCGCGAGCGGCCACCGCAGCAGCCACCCCAGGTCGCCAGGGTCCCGGCGGAGCGTCTCCCGCATGAAGGCGGCAACACCTCGACGAGCGAGCACCAGGGGCAGGAGCGCTGCGATCGCCAGCCCCCAGCCGACCCAGACGTGGAGCGCTGCGTCCGGCAAGCCCAGGAGCCGCGCCACCGGCGACGGCTCTCCCTCGCGGCCGACCAGCAGCCACCAGCCGGTCGCGAGCAGGAAGAGCGTCAGGAGATAGACGGCTGTATGGAGACGGCGCGCCGAACGCGAATAGCGCTCGAGCTTCACGTGCAGTGGCCGCTCAGTAGTTGGGACCCGAACTGGTCGGCGACGGCGCTGCGCTGCCCGATTCTGACCCCGATCCAGTCACGTTCACGGTGAACGTCACGGATGGGCCGGCGTCCGAGTGATCGGGGTTCCGCAGCGAGGCGATGATCGTGTGCTTCCCCGGCGTCAGCTGCCTAGTGACCTGGACCGTGTTCGAGTACACCAGCTGGTAATCGCCGGAGTCCTTGCCGACATCGAAGTACAGGTGCACGTGGTGGTTGCCCGACTCGGGCGGCCCGATCGCGACGTTCGAGGTCACGGTCACGCTGAACGGAATGGAAACCTGGGCGCCGTCCTTGGGGCTGCTGACGCCGACCGTCAGCGCACCGCCCCCGGAGGGCCCGCTCGTGCACGCGGCGAGGATCATCGAGAGCGCGGCTCCCAACGCCCATCCCCGGAGCTTCAGACCTGCCAAAACCAACGAGAATCTCCTTCCCAGCAGCCATCGGCTGCCACATCGTTCACCTCTGTCCATACGAGGGCCGCTACACCTTTGACACCCACGCATAGACCAGGATATATATTGACATCCTTCGATATACTGGCGGAGTGAAGAACACAAACCCGGACGTGCAGCTCCTGCAGGCGATCGCCGATCCCGTCCGCATCTCCATCCTGCGGCAGCTCGCGTCGTCGCCCGGATCGGTGTGTGCCTGTGACTTCACCGAGTGCTGCACCGTCAGCCAGCCAACCATCAGCCATCACCTGAAGGTGCTGCGGGAGGCTGGCGCGGTGACCAGCGAGCGGCGCGGCACCTTCATCTATTACGCCCTCTCGCCCGATTTCGCGCGTCGCTGGACGCGCATCGGCGCGAGCCTCGCCGGCCTGGTCCAGGTCGCCTGACGAAGGAGCATCCCATGACCCAGCAGATCCACGACCAGGTTCGCGAGCGGTACGCCGAGTCGGCGCGCCAGGTGCTGGCGACCAGCACCGCGGCGTGCTGCGGCGAGCAGGGCATCGGTCCCGAGCTCTACTCGGCGCTCGAAAAGTCCGAGCTGCCTGACGCGGCCGTCATGGCCTCGCTCGGATGCGGCAACCCGCTGGCCGTCGCGGAGCTCCACGAAGGGGAGCGTGTGCTCGACCTGGGATCGGGCGGCGGCATCGACGTCCTCCTCTCGGCGAAGCGGGTCGGGCCCACCGGTCGCGCCATCGGGCTCGACATGACCGACGAGATGCTTGCCCTCGCCCAGCGCAACGCCGCCGAGGCCGGCGCCACCAACGTCGAGTTCCTCAAGGGCCAGATCGAGGCGATCCCGCTCCCGGCGGCGTCGGTCGACGTGGTCATCAGCAACTGCGTGGTGAATCTCGCCGCGGACAAGCCCTCGGTCTTCCGAGAGATCGCGCGCGTGCTGCGGTCGGGCGGGCGCGTCGGGATCACCGACATCGTGGCGGAGAACGCGCTCACACCCGAGGAGCGAGCGACGCGTGGCTCCTACGTGGGCTGCATCGCGGGCGCCCTCTCGTTCTCCGAGTTCGAGGTCGGATTGCGGGAGGTCGGATTGACCGATGTGTCAGTGACCTCGACCCATCTCGTCACCGACGGCATGCACAGCGCGATCATCAAGGCGACGAAGCCAGCCTCCCCAGTTGAAAGCCTTGACGCAGCCGCTGGCCTCGCGCTGGTCGGCCCGTGCTGCGGAGGAGATGGCTGCTGCTGAACCGATGAGGTCCGCTACCCTCATGCGGTGAGCCTCGACACCATCAGCTCGGAGCGTCTCGACCTGCCGCTTCTGTCTGCCAATCACATGGAGGCCCTCCTGGACGGGAAGGTGACGGATGTGGGCCGGACGATTGGCGCGACCATCTCGCCGCGTTGGCTTCGGGATAACGCCTGGCTTCTCGCCCGCCGCGCCCGGCAGATCCGCGACAACCCTGACGCCGAACGGTGGCTGCTGCGGGCGATCGTCGTCCGCCGGGGTGCCCGGCCGGTGGCGGGCACCATCAACTTCCACGGCGGGCCCGATGAGCGCGGCATGGTCGAGGTCGGCTACGTGCTGCTCCCGCGCTTCCGCGGGCGCGGCTACGCGATCGAGGCCGTGCGGGCGCTCTTCGCATGGGCTGAGCGTGACACGAGCGTGAGGGTGTTCCGAGCATCGGTCTCACCCAAAAACGAGCGATCGCTCAACCTGATCGCCAAGCTTGGCTTCGTGCGGGTAGGCGAGCAGCTCGACCCCGAGGACGGGCTTGAGCTGGTCTTCGAGCTGCCGGTGAGCCGGTCATCGGTCTAGCAGAGACGTTGCGTGTCCGAGTGGATCTACTTCATCCATCCGCCAAGGTCGAACTTTGCGGCCACCATGACCCCGGAGGAGCGGGCCGTGTGGAGCGACCACTTCGATCGGCTGCAACGGCTGTTCAAGGAAGGCGTGATGGTCCTGGTGGGACCAACGCTGGGCGAGACGAACACCGGGATCGCCGTGTTCGAGGCACCGGACGAAGGCGCCGCGCGGCGCCTTATGGACGAGGACCCGGTGATCGCCGGCGGCTTTGCGCGCGGCGAGCTGCGTCCGTTTCGGGTCTCGCTCCTTCGCGGCCGTGACGACGGCGCCAACCCTTGACCGGCGCGTGAAGGCCGCTAACGTGGAGGCTCCATGACGCAGCGCTTCGTGACGCGGGGGTTTGTCGGGCGTCGCAGGGACGACGGTTCCGCGGACATCGCGTCGCGCACCCCGCCCGGCCAGTACATCACGAAGGACTTCCCCGTCCTCTCGGCGGGTCCAACACCGCGCACGCCGCTCGAGCAGTGGACGTTCACGATCCAGGGCCTCGTCAAGCAGCCCGTCGCGTGGAGCTGGCAGGAGTTCCTGGCGCTCCCTTCGCGGGAGTGGACCGTGGACATCAGCTGCGTGACCAAGTGGACCAAGCTCGACATGCGCTGGCGCGGCGTGAGCCTGGACACGCTGCTGGAGGGCGCGGAGATCGACGATCAGGCCGCGTTCGTGATCGCCTGGTCCGATGGCGGCTACACCACCAACCTCCCCCTGCCGGACGTCCTGAACGGCCAGGCCTTCGTGGCCTACGAGTACGACGGCGCGCCGCTCGCGGCGGAACATGGCGGTCCGGCGCGCCTCGTGGTCCCGGCGCGCTACTTCTGGAAGAGCGCGAAGTGGATCCGCGGGATGCGGCTGCAGGCGGAGGACCAGCCGGGCTTTTGGGAGTCGCTTGGCTATCACAACCGTGGAGACCAGTGGCGCGAGGAGCGCTACGGCGGCGACTGAGGAACGCTGACGCATGGCGCAATCCCTGGATTGGCAGCTGGCCACCGTCGCCGGAGTTCACGACGAGACCGATGCGGTGCGCTCGTTCTCGCTGACCCTTTCCGCCTGGACGGGT
>VBJP01000158.1 GCA_005880165.1 Chloroflexota bacterium
CACGTCCCGCAGTGTCGCGCTCGATGGCGCGCGCTCACGCGGGCTGGCATGGGAATGGTCAGTCACGTCAGCTCTTCGCTGCCAACAGGAAGTCCAGGGCCGCGGCTCCCCGTTGAGCCACGAGGCGTGGATCCTCGGCCCAGTAGCCGGGGTTGAACGTCTCGAGGCTCCACGGGCCTGCAAAGCCGCGCGCTTGAAGCGCCCCGATGAGCCAGGGAAGACGGATGACTCCGAGCCCGGGCATCAGCCGATCCCCGTCCTCGATCTCCGGCGGCGGCTTCTGGGGCGCGTCGTTGATGTGGACCATCGCCAGGCGCTCGACAGGAAAGGCGTCAAGGGACTCCGCCCCGCTCGCGTGCCAATGGCACGAGTCGAGGACCAGCTCGACGCCTTCCAGACCTTCCAACAATTGCCCGGCCGCCTCGGGCGTGCGAATGGGACAATCGGCGAAACCCAGGAATTCGAACGCGATCCCTACGCCGATGGCTGCAGCGCGCTCGCGCGCGACTTCCAGGCCATCCCGCACCCCCCTGCGCGCCGCCTGCTCGCTCAGGCCGGCGATACGGGGCGGAACGGCGAGCAGATGTGCCGCGCCGATTGCGCGACAGACCCCGAGCCGCGCATCGAGATCCGTCTCGAGTAGTTCACGGTCGAGGGAGCCATCGGCCTCGAGCGAGACGCGGATTCCGTTCAGGCTCCAGACCTCGCCCGGGCGCACTGCGCTAGCGGTCGCCCGGAGCTCTTCACTTCCGTCCAGGAGCCGCTCGGCCCGGGCTTCGATCCCGTCGAATCCCGCTTCGCGTGCCACTGCGAGCGATCGCGGTGTGGGGGTGGTCATGATCGTGGCGCCGTTGAGGTAGCGCGCCATCTGTCTACTTCTCGCGAATCACGCCGAACGTCAGGCCGGCGATGACGTAGCGCCGCGCGAAGAGCATCAGGACGAGCGGGATGAGGATGGCGATGACACCACCCGCCGCCATGTCGTTCCAGATGATCTCGAACTGGGTGACGAGGCCCTGAACGCCGACCGGGAAGGTCATCGAGTCCGGCGTCGCGGTCAGGATGAACGCGAAGAGGAATTCGGCCCAGTCGAAGGCGAAGACGATGATGCCAGCGGCCAGGATGCCGGTGCTGGCGAGCGGAAGGAGCACCAGGCGGAAGGCCTGGAAGCGGGTACCCCCATCCACCAAGGCCGCTTCCTCGACTTCAGCCGGGATCTGCTCCAGGAATCCCTTGAGCATCCAGATGGAGAGCGGGAGGTTGAAGATCGTGTAGACGATGACCAGTGCCGGGATCTGGTTGTAGAGACCGATGGTGCGCACGATCAGGAAGTACGGGATGACGACAGCGATGGGAGGCAGGAAGCGAAGGGAGAGCGCCCAGTTGAGGACGAAGCTCCGCATCCGGGGGCGCACCGGCAGGCGCGTGATCGGATAGCAGATGGCAAAGGCGATCACCAGCGCGAGGGCCGTGGCGGAGATGCCGACCACGATGCTATTGAGCAGCAGCTGGGCAAAACCCTGGTCGAACAACAGGCTGGAATACGAAGCGAGTGTTGGCTGGCGCGGAAACAGCGTTGGCACAGCCTGGAAGAGCTCGGCGTGCGTCTTCAGCGAGGTGACGACGAGGTAGTAGAGCGGGAAGACAAACACCACGAACGCGATGGCGAGCGCCAACCAGGTGAGCAGGCGCGTGGCGATTCTGGTCATGAGCTCGTATCCGCCGGCAGGAAGCGGCTGATGACCGTGTACAGGACGATCATGAAGGCCATCACCAGGACCGCGAGCGCCGAGGCTTGACCCAGGTCGCTGAACCTGAAGGCGATCCGGTACAGGTACAGGCTGAGGAACTGGGTGGTCGTGCCCGGACCGCCGCCCGTCAGGATGTACACGTGATCGAAGACGCGCAGGACGTCAGCCAAGCGGAAAAAGAAGACGAGCAGGAGGAGCGGCCGCAGGTAGAAGAGCTCGATGTGGCGGAACTGCGTCCATGAGGTCGCTCCGTCCAGCTGTGCGGCCTCGACCGACTCGGGCGGGACGGTCTGGAGTCCTGCGAACATGATCAGATACACGAACGGCGTCCACTGCCAGATATCGACCGAGGCGACCGCGAAGATGGCAAGGGGTGGCGACGAGAGCCAGAGGATCTGGCTGTTCCCGGTCTGGCCCAGGAGGACGTTGATGAGACCGTAGTCGGGTATGTAGAGGAGCCGGAAGACGACACCGACTGCGACTTGTGGGATGACGATGGGAATCATGGCAGCGACGTAGATGACCGCCCGCAGCACGCGCGACTTCACGGTTCGATGCACGAGAAGCGCCAGCCCGAGCCCGAGAAGGATCTCCGTAGGCAGAACGACGCTCCCGTAGATAGCGGTCTGCCGGATTGCCTCGAAGAGCTGATCGTTGCTGAGAGCGCGGCCGAAGTTGTCGGCGCCGATGAACCTGCCGTCATCCGACGTCAGCGCCTGGACCACGGCAAGAACGAACGGGATCGTCGCGGCGACAAAGACAAGGCCGAAAACGGGCAGGAGCAGCCGCAGCGCGAGGCGCTCCTGCCGGCTGCGTTGGTACCAGCCGGACCTGATGCGGGCCGGGACGGCGAAGGGCCCGCGGGACGGCGGGACGGCCGGGGCCGTCCCGATCGCGCCGCCCGGGGCCCCGGCCGTCATTGGACGACTACTGGCTGGTTGGGTACCCGGCCTGCTTCATGAGCGACCGGATTTGTTTGGACGCGTTTGTGACGACATCCTGTGCACTCTGCTGGCCCGCGAGGGCCTTGTTGAGCTCAGTGCCGATGATCGTTTCCACGGCGTTCCACTGGTCGGTTCTCGGGCGCCAGTTGGGAGGCGCCTGAAGGGCGTCGGCCAGCACCGAGAAGTAGGGGTTTGCCGTCTGGAGCGACGAGTCCTTCAAGACGCTCGTTCGCGACGGGATGCCGCCGTTCTGGGCGTAGGTAGTCTGCGTGTCCTTCTGAAGCATCCACTTGATGAAATCCGCGGCGGCCTGCTGATTCTTGGAGTCCTTCGGGACGCCGAGCATCCAGTTGCCCATCATGCCGACTGCCTTCCCAGAGGGACCTTGCGGGATCGGCTCGAAGCCGACCTTGCCGACCACGGTCGAGCCCGGGCCGAGCACCGCGGTGTTGATCTCCCCGGGCCAGGTCGACGACTCGTAGCCCTGGCCACTGGCCATCTTCTGGTCACGCTCGGCGGCGTCGGTGGTGTCCGGGCCTGTCTGGGCCACCGCCTTCAGGTCATCGACCAGGAACTTCACAGCGGCCAGCGACTGTTGATTGTCGAAGACGACGTTCCAGTTCTCGTCGAAGACGTCACCGCCGAAAGACCAGAGAATCGGTAGGAAGTCCGCAACCACCGGGTTAGTCGCCTTGCCACGGATGATGTAGCCGGCAAAGTTCGACTTGTTCTGGGCCTTGGCGTTCGACAGCACTTCGTCGTACGACTTTGGTCCTGTGGGTGTGATGTCCTTGCGCCACATGAACATCTCGACGTTCCCGACGATCGTCACACCCAGCAGCGCCTTTTGCTTGTTCTTCTCGCTCGGTGGGACCGGGCCTCGGGGCGGCGGCCATGTGCCGACATCCCAGACGACCTGCGCGACGTCGGTGTCCTTCTGGACCCCGAGCGGCTCCAGGGGGGTGAGCGCATCGATGGTGCCGAACTTCGGCATCCATGGGTCATCCATCATGACCAGGTCGTAGGTCGCCTGATGCGCCTGGAACGTGTTGACCAGCTTGGTGTACAGGTCAGCGTAGGGCGCCTCGACGATCTTGATCTTCACGCCAGTCTTCTGGGTGTACATCGGGGCCAGGGCCTTGAGGCCGGTGTCCTCGACCCCCTTCACCGCGGCGATGGTGAGGGTGACATTGCCGCCGCTAGCTCCCGAGGCGCCGTTATTCCCGCCACCGCAGGCGGCGAGCGCAATGGCCATCGCGGAAAGGAATGCGACGGCCTTCATTCGCTGCATCAAGGGAATCCTCCTCTTCCAAGCCCAGGTCCGCTGAGCGTTCAGCGTCCCGGATCAGCTCGCGACGAAATCTGGCCGCACCTCCTTCTCTCCCCCGACGTCAATGTCTTGTAGTGCGACCTTCCGCCCCTCGGCAAGCGAACGCGAGGCCGCTTCGGCGATTCGCATGGCTTCGAGCCCATCCCGCGCGGTACATGCACTTGAGGCTCGACCCGCGGCGACCTCGACGAACGACGCCAGCTCCGCGCGGTAGGCCGGCGCGAATCGGTCGAGGAAGCTGTCCCAGGCCTGGTCCATGGTGAACGTGGCCGAATCGAGCGGACGGATGGGTGTCTGCGGACCGAGACCG
>VBJP01000159.1:0-1614 GCA_005880165.1 Chloroflexota bacterium
GATCTCGCTCCGGACCAGCTCCCGATCCCAACGCCCTGCGCCGCGAGCGCGACGCACACGCTTGGCTCAACCTGCCGCCCGAAGGCTACCAGGGCCCCATCCCTGATTGGCCACTGATCCGTCCCACGCGGCGCGAACTCGACAAGTGGGCCATCGAATGGCGTCGTCCGCAGGCTGTGATCTGGCTCAACAACGGTCAGATGGATGAGGTAGCCCTCTACGTGCGCTGCTTCGTGGGAGCTGAGCGCCCGACCGCCACGACGTCCTCGCGCATCCTGGTGCGCCAGTTCCAGGAAGCACTCGGCCTGTCGCTAACCGGCCTGGCGCGCAACCACTGGCGCATCGCCGAATCTGCACAACCGGTACGACCCCAGCAGGCGCGCAGTCGACCCTCGGTCAGAGAGCGGTTCAAACTCATCAGTGGTGAGGGCGCGTGACCCTGCTCACCCCACGCCCTCCCAGCCCGGTTTCCCTGCCGCGTCGCCTAGAGTTGGCACCGGTCTGGATCGAGGCCCACTGCGTGGTGCCCGATGGCTTCCGCAAGGGTGCCGACTTTGAGCTCTACGAATACCAGCTGCAGTACCTAGGTGCCTTCTACCTGGTGCGCGGCGATGCCGTGTGGATGCCGCAGGCTCCGGTGCTGGCGCCGGCTTTCGTCTATCGCCGCGGGCTGCTGGTCGGTCCCCAGAAGCTGGGCAAGAACCCGCTGATCGCCGCCCAGATCTGCCTCGAGGCGGTGGGCCCCGCGCTGTTCGCGGGCTGGGCTCGACGCGGGGACGTGTACGACTGCGGCGAGCACGGCTGCGGCTGCGGCTTCCGCTACGCCTACGAGCCCGGCGAGCCGATGGGCATGCCCTGGCCGACGCCGCTGATCCAGATCACGGCCTTCAGTGAGGACTCGACCGAGAACACCTACGACGCGCTGCGGCCCATGATCGAGCAGGGACCGCTGGCCGACGTGCTGCCCAAGACCGGCGAGGAGTTCATCCGCCTGCCTGGAGGCGGACGGATCGACACCGTCACCTCCTCCAACCAGTCTCGCCTCGGGCAGCGGGCGACGTTCATCACCCAGGACGAGGTCGGCATCTGGACCGCGCCCAACAAGATGGCCAAGCTCGCCGACGTGCAGTGGCGCAACCTGGCCGGCATGGGCGGGCGCGCCTCGATGACCACCAACCCGTGGGATCCGACCGAGAACTCGGTGGCCCAGCAGCAGTTCTACTCGGCGGCTCTGGATATCTACCGCCAGTTCACGCGGCCGCCGAGGAACCTGAGCTACACCAACAAGCAGGAGCGCCACCGCATCCACCGCATCGTGTATCCGTCCGACACGCTGCGGGAGAACGGCGGGCATGTCGACCTAGATGCCATCGAGAACGACGCCGCGGATCTGGTGGAGCGCGACGCCAACCAGGCCATGCGCTTCTACGGCAACATGGTGGTGGCGGGCGCCGGGCACGCCGTCGAAGACGAGGTCTGGGACCGACAGGCCAGGCCGCGCGACGTGCCTTCGGGAACTCCTGTGGGGCTCGGTTTCGACGGCTCCATCAGCCGCGATGCGACGGTCCTCCGTGGCTGCACCGCCGATGGCTATAGCTTCCTGATTGGAGCCTG
>VBJP01000159.1:1646-6818 GCA_005880165.1 Chloroflexota bacterium
CACCGCCGTCCATGAAGTCCTGGCCAAGGCCTTCGCCACCTATCGCGTGGGCCGCCTGCTGGCTGATCCGCCCAAGTGGCAGTCGGAGCTCGAGGACTGGCAGGAGCGCTACGGCAAGGATTCAGAAGGAAACGAGATCGTACAGGCGCTCGACACCAACCAGGCCCGCAAGTTCGCGCCCGCCGTAGACCGCTGGCGAACGGGGCTGGCAGAGGGCACCCATACCCACGATGGGGATCCGGTGACTGACGCCCACGTCAAGGCCGCCCGGCTGCGCAAGGTGCGCTTGGCTGATGCCGAGGACGACGGCAGAACCCTGTACGTCCTGATCAAGGGTGAGGACCGGAGGCAGATCGATGGTGCGGTGGCCGACGTGCTGGCCTTTGAGGCGGCCATGACCATGTCTGCTCCCGAAGAGCCTGAGCCGTTCGTGCTGACAGGCGAGCGATGGTGATCCCGTTCTCGCAAGAGATGCTTGAGGACGCCGCAGCCTACGCCGATCTGATCGACGGGTTGCTGACTGGCCGCTACCAACCGGCACCTCCGACGGTTCTAGAGAAGTTCCGTCGTCTTATAGACGATTCGCCGGGCGGCGAGGGTGGCATGGAAGGTGACGCCGCCATAGCTGGCGACCAACCCGCGAGCCTCCAGGAGGGTCAAGGCGCTGGCCAGCTCAGAGGTGGCGAGATGGCTCCGGGCACCCAGCTCCTCGATGGAACCGCTTCGCTTGATGAGCGCCCCGAGCACCAGTCCCTCCGTGTCTGACAGGCTGGCGACCACGTGGGCCTGCTGCGGACGTCGGACGCTCAGGCCGAGCCGATGCAGGAGCGACGCCGATGACGTCACGAGCTCCGCCTGGTGGTCAGCGATGAGGCGATTGCACCCCCTCGAGGCCATCGAATCGATGGGACCCGGCACGGCGTAGAGGTCCCGACCTTGCGCAAGCGCGGCCGAGGCGGTCAGGAGGGCGCCCGACCGGTCCGGCGCCTCAATGACCACGGTGGCCTCCGAGAGCCCGCTGATGATCCGGTTGCGGCGGGCGAAGTCCGGCTTGCCGCTCTGGCGGCCGGGAGGCGACTCGGAGACCAGGGCACCGCCCTCCGCCACGATGCGGGCAGCAAGGTCTCGATGCCGTGGTGGGTAGACCCGGTCGATGGGCGAGGGGAGGACCGCCACCGTCCGGCCGCCAGCGTCGAGCGCGGCGAGATGCGCGTGGCCGTCGATGCCCAATGCCAGGCCGGAGACGACCGTGACGCCGGCCCGGGCGATCTCATCGGCGATGTCGGCGGCCGCGGACAGCCCATAGCCGGACGGGCGCCGCGTGCCCACCACCGCGACCGCCGGGAGCGCAAGGACGTCGAGATGGCCCACGACGTAGAGCACCGGCGGCCTGCCGTCGAGCCGCGCCAGGCTCGCCGGATATGCGGGATCGAGGGCCGTCACCACCGCGCCACCAACGCGACGAGCCGCCTCCTCGAGATCCGCGGCGACGGTCGGCCAGCCGACTCCCTGCAGGCGCCGAAGAGCGTCGTCCGTCTCGGCGTCGGAGCGCGGCAGCTGACGAATGATCTCCGCGGGAGGAGCTTGCAGGGCGGCCACCGCACTGCCGAAGCGTCGGACGACCGCGGCAAAGCCCACGGGGCCGATCCCAGGAATCGAGGCCAGGCTGATCCACGCCGCTCGCTCCACCGGCGCGCTCCGCGAGGCATCGGCGGTGACGACGGCAAGTCCACGCGGCCGATCCGCGTCGTGGTGGCTCACGCCCAACGGACCTGCAGCTCCCACCCCGATCACGCGGCCCGCTCCGGTCGGTAGGCGAGCGCCTCGTCCACATCCGCCTGGCGGATTTCATCCGATCCTGACAGGTCCGCGATGGTTCGGGCCATGCGGGCGACGCGGTGGAGGCGCCGCGGCGAGAGTCCAAAGCGCCGTCCGCGCTGCTGCAGGAGGCCACCGAGCCGCACCGGTAGGCCCGCATCGGCTCCGAGCGCACCCTGCAGCTCCGCGTTGCCGACGCCCTGTCGCTCGACCTGGCGTCGCCAGGCGGCGTGCACCCGCTGCGCGACCACCGAGCTCGGCTCGGCACCATCGGGCTCTTCGCGGAGCTCGGGCTCGTCCATGGCCACCCAAAGGTCCAGCCTGTCCCGCAGTGGGCCCGAGAGGCGCGCCACGTAGCGGCGCGCGGCGCCGTCCTCGCACCGGCACGCGTGACGGCGGGATCCGCGCCACCCACACGGACACGGGTTGAAGGCCGACAGCAGGGCGAAACGCGCCGGCAGCGTCAACGCGCCCCCGACTCGGGCGATGGTCACGATCCCCGACTCGAGCGGCTGGCGGAGTGCATCCAGGGCATCGGCCCGGAACTGCAGCATCTCGTCGAGCATGAGCACGCCGCGATGCGCCAAGCTCGCTTCCCCGGGCCGGACGCGCGACCCGCCGCCGACGAGGGCCTGCGTTGAGACGGTGTGATGAGGCGCGCGGAAGGGCCGCCGCCGGATCACCGGCTCGCGACGGTCGATCAACCCGGCAACCGAATGGATCCGGCTCACCTCGACCGCCTCGTCCTCCTCCAGCGGCGGCAGCAGCCCCTCGCCACAGCGCAGGAGCAGCGTCTTTCCGATCCCGGGCGGCCCGCTGAGCGCCAGGCTGTGACGGCCCGCGATGGCAATCTCCAGCGCGCGGCGCGCCAGCGGCTGACCGATGACGTCACCGAGATCCGGCACACCAGACGGCGCGCTCCACGAGGGGATCGGGGTGGGCACGGCGGCCGGCAGCTCGCGCAGCCCCACGAGGTGCGCGACCGTTTCTCCAAGCGAGGCGGCGCCGCGCACCGAGATCTCGCGCACGCTCGCCGCCTCCCGGACGTTCGCCTGCGGGACGATCACCTCGCCCACCTCTGCGGTTCGCGCGGCAGCCGCCAGCGCGAGGGTTCCTGGCACCGGACGCAGGCTGCCGTCGAGAGCCAGCTCACCGATGAGGGCGCAGCGCCGTGTCGGCGCCAGCCCCAGCTGGCCGGATGCTCCCAGGATGGCGGCCGCGATCGCAAGGTCGTAGCTGGTGCCCTCCTTCGGCAGGTCGGCCGGGGCGAGATTGACGGTGATCCGGCGCGCCGGGACCTCGAACCCGCAGTTGCGGATCGCCGAGCGGACGCGCTCGCGCGCCTCCTGCACGGCGCTTCCCGCCAAGCCAACGATCGTCAGCGAGGGAAGCCCAAAAGCCACATCGGCCTCCACGCGCACCGGTACCCCATCTACGCCGAGGACCGTCGCGGAGAGCATCTCGCTGAGCACGGGCACCTCGCGGGATGGAGGCGAAGCCGCGATCTGGGAGTGCCGGCCGCCCGCCTGCTCGCCTCCATACTCAAGCGGCGACCGGCTCGGCCAGCCTAGGGATCGGTCCTTATCGGCTCGTTAGGTGCGCCTTACTGCAGAACCGATCGAGCGGAGTCCTCAGCGGACGGCGGCCACCTCTGCGGCCGCCTGGCGGTCGGCCTCGCGCGCGAAGTCCGCCACGCTGCGGCCCAGGGGGCTGTCCGGGCGAGATGACATGAATGGTTCACCCGAATTCAGCGCGGAGATCGCCCCGCGGTACTCGTTGATCACCTGGTAGTCGATCTTGCGTCCCAGGACGGACTCGGCGTTCTTGACGTTGATGCCGGTGAACGCGTTCGAGCGGTTCAGGACCAGCTGCACCTTCGATCGCTCGTAGCCCAGGTTGTCCATGGTCTTGAGCATGAGCTGCACGTTCTTCAGGCACGACAGGTCGGCGGTCATGACCACGAAGATCACGTCGGCCTCGTCGAAGAGCTGCAGGTTGAAGTCGTCGAGCGACTTGGCCATATCGACCAGCACGTAGTCGTAGAGCCGGCGCGCGACGCTCAGCACGTTCGACAGCGACGCCGGATCGCTGCGCTGGCGCTCGACGACGATGTCCGCGGCCTCTGGCGTGGTGGGCGCCAGGAGCAGGTCGAGCGACGTGTGGTGATGGACCACGAGCTTCTTGAACAGCTCCGCGTCAAGGTCCGGCTCGTTCATGGCGTTAACGATCGACGCGCTCTCGAGCCCCAGGTCCAGGAAGACGCGAAGGTCGCCGAACTGCAGGTTGGCGTCCATCAGCAGGGTGCGGCGCTTGAACTCGGCGGTCAGGCAGATGCCCGCGTTGATGGCGATCGTGGTGGTGCCCACCCCGCCCTTGGCGCCGTAGAAGAGCGAGAGCCGGCCGAGGGTGGCGTGTTCCGAACTCCCCTCCCGCGTGCCGGTCCCACTGCGCGCCAGCAGGGCTCGGATGCGGGCGATCAGCTCCAGGGGGTGGAAGGGCTTGACAATGTCGTCGTCGGCGCCGGCCCGCAGGCCCTTGACGCGCTCACCGACGTCCGCCTCGGAGGTGAGCATGATGATCGGCACCCGGGCGCCGGCCCGCTCAGCCTGCCGGATGCGCTGCGTTGCCGCGTACCCGTCGAGCTTGGGCATGGCGACGTCCATGAGGATCAGCTCGGGCTCGCCGGTGCGCGCCAGCTCCACCCCAGCCTCGCCGTCGGATGCCACCAGCACCTCGAATCCCTCCTGCTTGAGGGTGAAGACCAGGACGCGCTGGATATTCAGGTCGTCGTCGACGACCAGGACCTTGGTGGCAGCCATCAAGAACCCGCTGGCGAGAAGTCCGCGCCAGTATAGAGGCGCCCATGTGGCTCAGACCGATGGCTCGCCCCGTCCAGATGACGCTCGAGGAAGCCAAGGACGCGGGCCTCGTAGTCGGCGCCACCAAAGGCATGCGCCTCCGGATGGCCCGCTCCCGGGACGACGTACAGCTCCTTGGGCTCTCGGGCCGCGGCGTACAGCCGCAGCGCCTGGCTGTGATCGATGAGCCGATCCTCCCGCGGGGCAATGATCAGCAGTCCGCGCGGGGCGATGTCGGCGACGCGATCGATGGGCGACAGCAGCCGCGTTCGCGCCCGGACGCTGGCCGCCGCCACGATGAGCCGCGACCCGAGCCAGGCGAGCGGATAGTGCCACTCGCGCATGCGGTTGGCAATCGGGTGGTGCAGGTCCGCGTAGGGCGCATCCGCCACCACGGCGGCCACCGGCAGGTCCGGCGCGGCCAGGATGGCGATCGCCGCGCCCATGCTCATCCCCATCAGCGCGATGGGTCCCATCCCGCGACTCTCGAGCAGGC
>VBJP01000160.1 GCA_005880165.1 Chloroflexota bacterium
GGCAGCTTGTTGATGAACCCCACCGTATCGGTCACGACGACGCGCTGGCCAGTCGGCAGCGTGACCTGGCGGGACGTGGGATCGAGTGTGGCGAAGAGCATGTCGGCGACGAACACATCAGCATCTGCCAGGCGGTTGAGGAGCGTGCTCTTGCCCGCGTTGGTGTACCCGACCAGCGCGACGGTGGCCACCTCGCTGCGCACCCGCTGGCGCGCCGCCGTCGCGCGCTGGCGCTTCACATCGTCGAGCTGGCCGCGCACCTTTCTGATCTTCTCCCGGATCACCCGCCGGTCCGTCTCGAGCTGGGTCTCGCCGGGTCCGCGAGTGCCGATCCCGCCGCCGGTCCGTGAGAGGTGAGTCCACATCCGCGTCAGGCGCGGCAGGTAGTACTCCAGCTGCGCCAGCTCGACCTGCAGCCTCCCCTCGTGGGTTCGGGCGTGCCGGGCGAAGATGTCGATGATCAGCGCCGAGCGGTCGAGCACCTTGCAGTCGAGCAGTCGCTCGAGCGAACGCTGCTGGGTGGGGCTGATCTCGTCGTCGACGATCAGCACGTTGAACTGGCTCGCGCTCTTCTCATCGACCAGCTCGGCGGCGCGGCCCTTCCCGAAGTACCACAGCGGGTCTGGCTCCGCTCGGCGCTGAAAGGCGGTGCCGACGACCATGGCGCCCGCCGTCTCGGTCAGCGCCGCGAGCTCCGCCAGCGAGCGCGCCACCGGCCAGCCGTGATCCCGGCCGTCGAGGCCGATCAGGAATGCGCGCTCCTCCGGAACGGAGAGGTCGATGATGCGGTTGCGATCGGGCATCGGGCGCCTGATGGTAGCCGATTGAGCGTGGCCGGCGGTCGCCGTGCTCTGCCTGGCTGGCGTGACACCCGTACTTTCTGCCTAGTGCACGAGCGCACCGCGCTGTGCGATACCTGTGCTCGTCCAGGGGGTACCAGAGAGCGACAATGTCCGACGCGACCCAGGCGCGACCACGCAGCGCCGGCGAGCCCCTTCGCGGCCTCGCGGGCCGCTTCGTGGTGGCCCTCGCGGCCAGCGGCTCAGCCGCCGTCGTGGCCTACCTCGGCCTGGGGGTCGTGCTTCACGATCTGATCCTGCAGGCCGGGATCGCCACCGTGTTGGCCGTGGTATCCGTCGGCCTGATCCTGCAGTCCACCATCGTCGCGCCGCTCATCGCGTCGCGCGCAGAGCTCGAGGGGCGCTATGAAGCCGCCGTGGCCGAGGCCCTCCTGGATCCGCTCACCGGACTCGGCAACCATCGGGCCTTCCAGGAGGAGCTCGACCGCCAGGTGGAGCACGCGCAGCGCTACAGCGTTCCGGTCGGCCTCGTCCTGCTCGACCTCGACGAATTCAAGGCCGTCAATGACAAGAGCGGTCATGCCCAGGGAGACCGCACCCTGGCCGACTTTGGTCGGCTGGTGCAGGCCACCGTCCGCCGGGTGGATCTTCCCTTCCGGATCGGCGGCGACGAATTTGCGATCCTGCTCCCCCACACCGATGCCGAGGCAGCCCGGATCGTCGCGCGGCGACTGCTGGCGGGCGCACTGCAGCCACCACTCCCAGAACAGGGCCATCGTCCGATCTCCTTCTCGGCTGGCGTGTCGGCCATTCCCGATACCGCACTGACGCGCAGCCAGCTCTATGCACAGGCCGACGCCGCCCTGTACGCCGCCAAGCACGCCGGCCGGACCGACGTGATCGTCTTCGACGCCAGCGAAGTGGCGATCGAATCCGGCGCAGGTTCGGGCTCGGCCGCGGCGATCGCCGAGGTGATCGCCCGGGGACAGCTGCGACCCGTCTACCAGCCGATCGTCGAGCTGGGCAGCTTCACCGTGCTGGGTTACGAAGGCCTGATTCGTCCCGTCTCGCCAGCCCCGTTTGCCGATCCGGCGGCGCTCTTCGGCGCGGCGGCCGCCAGCGGGCACCTGGTTGCGCTGGACCTGACGTGCATCGAGACGATCGTGGCGGGGGCGCACAACCTGCCCAATCAGCTGTTCCTGAGCGTGAATATCTCGCCTGGCACGGTCGAGTCGCCCGAATTCACGACGGCGGGTCTGCTCAGCATCCTGGCCCGCCACCGGTTCCCTGCCAATCGCCTGGTGCTGGAGTTGACCGAACGCGAGCCGATGGCCGACGTGGCGCGGGCTCGCGCCAAGCTGGAGACCTGCCAGCGCGCGGGCATCGGCCTGGCGGCCGACGACCTGGGCGTCGGCAACGCCGGTTTGCGCCTCCTCTCCGAGCTGCGCTTCGACGTCGTGAAGGTCGATCTCAGCCTCGTGCAGCGCAGCGCCCCCGGCGCACCGTCCTCGGCCGTGGTCGGATCGGTGGTCTCGTTTGCCGCACAGACCGGCGCCCTGGTGGTCGGCGAGGGAGTCGAGCACCAGGAGCAGGTCGCACAGCTGGCGAGCCTGGGCGTTCGCGCCGGACAGGGCTTCTTCTTCGGACGGCCGGGCGACCTTCCCGAGCACCCCTCGCTCGAGTTCGGCGGGTACGGGGTGAACGCCGACGCCGTTGCGCAGCCGATGGCCGACTGGCGGCAGTCGATCGGGTTGCCCACGCCGGTCGCCAGCGGAAGCTGAACGGCTCGAGCTAGGCGATCAAGCGAACGATCAGCTCCCGCGTCTGCTCGACGATCTGCGGGTCAGACGCGGGTCGCTCGCCGGCGGCAACCCAGACGATGCGCGGATCGCGACGGAACCAGGTCAGCTGGCGCTTGGCGTACTGCCGGGTCCGGCGCGCAGTGCTCGCCACGGCCTCCTCCAGCGTCAGGGTTCCGGCCAGGTAGCGAACGGCTTCGGCGTACCCGTGACTGCTCAGCGCGGCGCTGTGTGAGGCGTGCCCGGCGGCCAGTAGCGCCTGCACCTCGGTGAGCAGGCCTGCGTCGAAAAGCGCAGCCGCGCGGAGATCGATGCGGCGGTAGAGCTCGCCCCGAGGCCGGCTGATGCCGATCAGGGCCAGCCGGCCGGGGTAGGGCGTGGAGCGTGGCGCTTGCGATCCCCCAGCGGGTTCCGCCCGCTCGAGTGCCCGCAGCACACGGCGCGGGTTGCGCAGATCCGTCCGCTCGGCAGCCTTCGGATCGATGCGGGCGAGGCGGTCGGCGAGGGGTGCCAGCCCCTCCGTCTCGAGCTCGGCCGCCAGCCGCTCGCGAAGCTCCGGGGACCATGGCTGCGAAGCGAAGTCATAGCCATCCACCAGCGCCGACACGTAGAGTCCCGTTCCTCCCACCACCAACGGGATGCGGCCGCGTCCCGCGATCTCGTCGACCAGCGGCCGTGCGTGGGACAGCCAGCCAGCGACCGTGAAGGGTTCGTTGGGATCCGCCAGATCCAGCAGGTGGTGCGGCACCGCCCGGCGATCCGCCGAGCTTGGCTTGGCGGTGCCGACCGACAACCCCCGGAAGAGCTGGCGCGAATCGGCGACCAGGATCTCGATCGGCAGCCATGTCGCGAGGGCCATCGCCAGCTCCGACTTGCCGGAGGCCGTCGGTCCCAGGATGGCCGCGATCGGGGGCGCCGCGGAGTCGCGTCGGCCAGCCAAGCTGCGGCCGGGCACACGCCGGCCAGCGGCCGGCGCCATCGGTCTAGTCGACCTCCACGAGGCGCTGGACCTGCTCGATCGCGGTCGCTCGACCGCTGGTGCGGTCCGCCTCGACCACCACGGCGTTGAGCATCACCGGCCCCTCCCCCACCTCGAGCCGCGTTGGCAGATGTCGCAGGAAGCGGGGCAGCACGGTCTCCACGCTGAATCCGATGATCGAATCGCGCGGGCCGGTCATGCCCAGGTCGCTGACATAGGCGGTGCCGCCCGGCAGGAGCCTGGCATCGGCGGTGGGGACGTGGGTGTGGGTACCGACCACCGCGCTGACCCGACCGTCCAGGTACCAGCCCATCGCGTTCTTCTCGCTGGTGATCTCGCAGTGAAAGTCCACGAGCCGCACGGGTGGCAGTGGCTCGGCGGCTCCATCGAGGAGCGCGTCCGCAGCCGCGAATGGCGAGTCGAGCTGGTTCATGTACACGCGACCCATCAGGTTGATGACTGCCACCTCACTGCCGTCGGGCAGGCGGTGCACGAGCCATCCGCGTCCGGGCGAATCGTGTGGGTAGTTCAGTGGGCGCAGGACTGGCCGATCACCCTCCAGGTACTCGTAGATCTCGCGCTTGTCCCAGATGTGGTTGCCGGAGGTGATGACGTCGATCCCCATCCCCAGCAGCTCCTCCGCCAGCGCCGGCGTGAGGCCCATGCCGGCGGCCACGTTCTCGCCATTGGCCACCACCAGGTCGATGTCGAACTCGGAGCGCAGCTCCGGCAGCGCGTGACGGACGGCCGTCCGCCCCGGTTTCCCGATGATGTCGCCGATGAGCAGGCTCCGCACCACGTCGGCGCGGTCCGTCATCTGGCGTAATCGACCGCGCGTGTCTCGCGGATGACGGTCACCTTGATCTGACCCGGGTACTGGAGCTGCTCCTCGATCTTCTTGACCACGTCGCGGGCCAGGCGGCTGGAGGCGATGTCGTCGATATCCTCTGGTCGCACGAGGATCCGGATCTCGCGCCCGGCCTGGATGGCGAACGAGCGCTCGACGCCCGGGAAACTATCGGCGATCTGCTGCAGGTCGTCGAGGCGCTTCACGTAGTTGTCGAGGCTCTCCCCGCGGGCTCCCGGGCGCGAGGCACTGATCGCGTCGGCGATCTGGACCACCGACGCCTCGATGCTCCCCTGCTCGACCTCCTGGTGATGCGCGGCGATGGCGTTGCACACCACGGCGTTGACGCCGTAGCGCTGGGCGATGTCGCCCCCGATCAGCGCGTGCGGCCCCTCCACCTCGTGGTCGACCGCCTTGCCAATGTCATGCAACAGGCCGCCCTTCTTGGCTTCGTTCACGTTGGCGCCGATCTCGGCGGCCAGCATCGCGGACAGGT
>VBJP01000161.1 GCA_005880165.1 Chloroflexota bacterium
GCGCTGCAGGCGCAGCAGCCCGTCCATCGGTCCAGCCAGCTCGAGGTCCGGACCCAGGGCCGCATAGTGGTCGCGCAGCCGCACCTCGCGGGTCGCTCCGGGCCCGTCATGCAACAGCCCGGCGACGTTGACCGCGATCACGGCCGGGCTGTGGCTTCGGCCTGCTCCTGCCCGATCTCGACCGGCTCCACGGGCCGACCGGGTCCCGCCTTCGGGCTCCGGTGCCGCTCGTCGAGCATGTCGATGCCCCGCTTGATGCTGGTGAGCGCCTTGATGCATTCGCCCTCGAGCCGAATCAGCACGCCCGCCGCGTACTCGTCGGCTCCGCGTCGGACCTCGGCCGCTTCGCTGCTGGCCTGATCGATGATCTCGGTGGCGCGCTGCTGCGCGAGCTTCACGAGCTCGCGCTCCTCGAGCAGCTGGGCGGCCTGCTCCTGCGCTCGCGCCACGATCTGGTCCGCATCGTCTCGCGCACGCTCGGTGATGCGCCCGGCGTCCTCGGTGATGCGCTTCGCCTGGCGCACCTCGTCCGGGACGGCCACGCGCAGCTGGTCGATCAGCTCGAGCGCGGCCGCCTGATCGAGCACCACGTTGTTGGTGAGGGGAACCTTCTTGGCGGACCCTACGAGGGACTCGAGGCGCTCGACGAGGAAGAGGATGTCCGTGACCACGCCCTCCGACGCTTCTCAGGAATGAGCCCGATTCAGGCTGCGCGGATTATAGCCCCGGCATCACGCGGGACCTGCCGCACGTCGCTTGGCACCATGGCCCGCGGCGGGTTCCTCGGCGGCTAGACGGCGCGCGTCCTGGCTTCGAGAGCGTCTGCGACCGGCCCGGGCACCATGGCCGAGATGTCCCCGCCGAACTTCGCCACCTCCTTGCTCAGGGACGACGAGATGTAGCCGTGCTCGAGCGCGGTCATCAGGAAGACGGTGTCGACCTCGGGGGCAAGGCGTCGATTGGTGTGCGCCAGCTGCAGCTCGAACTCGAAATCGCTCACGGCCCGGAGGCCCCGGACCACGAACCCGGCCCGCTGCCGGCGAGCGAACTCGACGGTCAGGCCCTCGAACGCCTCCACCGAAACCGAGCTGCCGAGATCGGCGACACAGGCCTGGATGAGCCCCACACGCTCGGCGGCTGAGAAGAGGGGCTGCTTGGAGGGGTTGCTCAAAACGCCGATGACGAGCCGATCGAAGAGGCCCGCCGCGCGGCGGACGACATCGAGATGCGCGTTGGTGATGGGGTCGAACGAGCCGGGGAAGACCGCGATGCGGTTCACGGCAACCGCTCGCTGGTGTCAGGCACCATGCGGGTCAGGAACGTGAGCGTCGTCTCGCCAAATCGTCGGACCCGCACCTGCACGAGCCCCGGCGGTTCGGGCACCGGCGTCCGCCAGAAGTGCTTGACCACCACCGTGCCTCCCAGCTCCATCTGCGCGGCCAGGCGCTGAAGCGGCGCGAGGATAGCACGCTCGTCGTAGGGCGGATCGAGGATGGCGAGGTCATGGCCGCGGCCACCGTCCCGGTCCAGGAACGGCAGGACCTCGCCCGTGTTCACCGCCGCTCGATCTGCTAGGTGTGTGCGCGCCAGGTTCGCGCGCAGGGCGGTGAGAGCCGGTGCGCCGCGCTCCACGAAGGTTGCCCGCTCCGCGCCTCGCGACAGCGCCTCGATCCCAATCGCCCCGCTGCCGGCGTAGAGGTCCAGCACGCGAGCGCCGGGCACCTTCGCACCGAGGATGCCGAAGAGGGTCTCCTTGACTCGGTCGCTGATCGGCCGTGTGTGGCGGTCGCGCGGCGCCGCCAGCATCACTCCCCGCGCGGTGCCGGCGATCACGCGCATCGGTCAGGGCGTTCCTGCTCGCGAATCAGGCGGCATCGCCCTCCTCGTCGCGCGGGGCGAAGTCGTCGCGCAGCCGGATCAGCTCGGGACGTCCCGCCAGGAGCGGATCGGCGGCCACCAGGCGCTGGGCCAGCTCGCGTGCCCGCTCCGCGAGCTCGAGATGCCGGGGATCGAAGAGCGACGCCACGCGGAGCGGAGGGAGGCCGCTCTGCCGCGTGCCGAGCAGGTTTCCCGCACCGCGCAAGACGAGGTCCTGCTCCGCGATCGCGAACCCGTCCGTCGAACCCTTGACCACGTCGAGCCGACGACGGGCCAGCGATTCGGCGGCGTCGCTGAGCAGGATGCAGAAGGACCGATGCGGCCCGCGTCCCACTCGACCGCGCAGCTGATGCAGCTGCGCGAGCCCGAAGCGCTCGGCGTCCTCGATGAGCATGACCGATGCGTTCGGCACGTCGATGCCGACCTCGACCACCGTCGTGGCCACCAGCACGTCGAGCTCACCGGCCGCGAACCGCGCCATGGTGGTGTCGCGCAAGTCGGCCTTCTGCTGGCCGTGCACCAGCCCCACCCGCAGCTGCGGCAGCGCCGCGCCGAACCGCGCGGCCTCGGCCTCCGCGGACGCCGCGCTCATCGCCTCGCTCTCCGCGACGAGGGGCACCACCACGAAGCTCTGGCGGCCCTCGGCGGCTTCGGCCGCGATGAACTCCTCGATGCGAGGAAGGGCCCCGCGATCGCGGATCTCGGTCCGTACCGGCCGGCGGCCCGGTGGCATCTGGCGGATGGTGGAGATCGAGAGGTCGCCGTAGAAGGTGAGGGCCAGCGTGCGCGGGATGGGAGTCGCGGTCAGGGCCAGCAGGTGGGGTTCGAGCGCATCACCCTTGGCCTGCAGCGCAGCGCGCTGGCTCACCCCGAACCGGTGCTGCTCGTCCACGACCGCCAGCCCCAGCCGCCGAAAGACAACCCCGCGGCTGATCACCGCATGGGTCCCGATCACCACCTGGACCTCGCCCGCCTCGATCGCAGCGTGCATCTCCCGCTTGCGGGCGGGTGACAGGCCGCCGGAGAGGAACTCCGCACGAACTTCCAGCGCCTCCAGCAGAGGCGCCAGGCCGCGATGGTGCTGCCGGGCCAGGATCTCGGTGGGCGCCATCAGCGCCCCCTGCCAGCCGGCGCGGCTGGCAGCCGCGAGGGCAACCGCGGCCACCGCGGTCTTGCCGCTCCCGACATCCCCCTGCAGCAGACGCCGCATCGGCTGCTCGCCTCCCAGGTCGGCAATCACCTCCTGGTTCGCCACGTGCTGGTCAACGGTCAGCGCGAAGGGCAGCGCCTCCTCCAGCGTGGCAAGCTCCTTGGCGGTGGCCGGAATGCGTGGCGCCCGCTGGCCACCACGCGCCACGCGGGCCTGGGCAAGCACCAGCTGCAGGGCCAGCAGCTCGTCGTGCGCCAGCCGATCCAGCGCGGGACGCACCTCGCCGGGATCGTCCGGGAAGTGGGCCGCCTTCAGCGCGGCGGTCAGGACGGGCAGCCCCGATCGCTCGTCAGGGTGCAGCGGATCGCGGACATGGCGCAGGCTGCGGCCAAGCACACGGGCCAGCAGCTCGCGAACGCGACGCTGGGTGACTCCCCCGGCCAGCGGGTAGACCGGAACGATGCGGCCCGTGTGGACCGACGCCATGCCCGCTGGGCTGAAGTCGGGTGACACGAACTGCGGGCGCCACCCGCGCATCGCGACCTTGCCGCTCACCACCAGGTCGTCGCCCGGCCGCAGCCGTCGTTCCACGAAGCGGCGCCCGAACCAGATCGCCTCGGCGCTGCCGGTGTCGTCCGCCAACTGGGCGATCACCCGCTGCGGGCGCCGGCCGAATCCGGGCTCGACCTTCACGTCGGTGACGCGCACCCTCGCCGACTGCTTCTCGTCTGCGACCAGGTCGCCCAGCGGGCGAAGATCGCTGAAGTCGTCGTAGCGGAAGGGCAGGTAGAAGAGCGCCTGGCGTGGGGTGTGGATGCCGAGCCGACGGAGCGTGGCAGCCCCGCGCGTCACCTCCGGAACGGCTCGAGCGATCGGCAGGTCGAGCCGATCCTCGGCGAGAGATTCCTCGGCGGCGGGGGCAGCGCTCACCGGCGGCGTCGTTGCATCGGCCGATCGTAGCGTGCTACGATCCAGCGGCTCCGGTACCGCCGATCGGCGGGCCGGTTCGTTCATGCATGGAGCGCAAACTTCGGTCATGGCACGTGAGTGCGCGATCTGCGGCAAGAAGCCAATTACTGGCTGGAACCCGCAGTCGGTCGGAATGAACAGGAAGCGGGCATTGCGCCGGTGGCTGCCAAACCTGCAGCCGACGGTCATCGAGCGAGAAGGACACCAGATTCGCGTGCTCGCCTGCTCGCGCTGCCGGCGGACCCTCCAGAAGGTCTGACCTCGCTACGCGACCGGAGCCGCGGCGCCCTGGTCCGGCCCGACGTCCCGCTCGGAGTCGAGGATCAGGGTGAATGGCCCGTCGTTGACGAGGTCGACGGCCATCGCCGCCCCGAACCGGCCGGTCGCGACCTCCGCGCCGCCCTCGCGGAGCCGGCCGATGAACCGATCCACGATCGGCTCGGCACGATCGGGCAGCGCCGCGTCGCTGAAGCCCGGACGTCGTCCGCGCCGGAGATTCGCGTAGAGGGTGAACTGGCTGACCACCAGTAGCTCCCCGCCAATCGCGTGAAGATCGAGGTTCGTCCGGCTGGCAGCGTCCTGGAAGTATCGGAGTCCGAGCAGCTTGTCCGCCATTTTCGCCGCAAGGTCAGGCGTGTCGGCGCGGCTCACGCCGACGAGCACGAAAGCCCCAGGGCCGATCTCGCCCACCAGCTCATCACCGACCCGGACCGAGGCGCGTCGGACACGCTGGATGACGAGGCGCACTCAGGGGCTGGCTGGAGGCGAGGCGGCGGCAGGCGCACCCGACGGCGCGCTTGACGGCGCGCTCGTCATCGGGCCGGCATTCTCCCCCGCCCGCGGTGGACCCAGCGCTCCCACGGTGAACCGTGCCGCGGCGTTCCAGATCATCCAGCCGTCGGCGCCGTTGTCGCGCAGCGCCTTCATCTCGGCGTGGATGTCGGTGGCCGTGTATTTGCGGAACGGCCCGAAGCCGAAGTCCTGGATCCAGGGCCGGATCTGCAGCGCAGGATTGAGGCCGGCCGCCTCGCGGTTCATGAGCCTCAGCGTGCGGTTGATGATCTCGTAGGGGTGCTCGTTGGGGAC
>VBJP01000162.1 GCA_005880165.1 Chloroflexota bacterium
CTCGTTGGGGTTGATCCCATTCGGGAACGGGATCACGTCGCGCTTCACCAGGAAGTGCGGGACGAACAACGAGTGGATCACGTCGGATGACTTGAGAATCAGGCGGACCGGCTCGCCGGTCGGCAGGCCCATGACCGGCGGGTTGGCCGGCGTGCCGGTGACGCGGTAGTCGTTGTTGGGGTCGGTGTCCCCGTCGAGGTAATGGAAGGTCCATTGCCACTGGAACCCGGTCACCTCGATCGTCACCGCGGGGTCGGATTTGGCCTGGATAGTGGTCAAGGTGAGTGTGGCCCAGACGAACAGGAAGAGGACGATGACCGTCGGAATCGCCGTCCACACGATCTCGACGAGCGTGTGTCCGTGCAGCTGGTCCGGCAGGCGGTCGTCGCGTCGCCGGTAGCGGATGACGGAGTAGACGATCGCCCCCTCCACGCCGAAGAAGACGACGGCTCCCATGATGAAGACCACGACGTAGAGCGTGAAGACGTCCTTCGCCTGGGTCGTCTCGGGGGTCGGCGGGAAGAGGCAGCCGCCGAGGAGCAGCATGACCAGCAGCGGGACGGCGCTGCGGAAGAGCGTCCGCAGTCCGGGGCTGGCTGCCAATCGTCGCATCAGCTCGTCTCGAGGCTCCCTGTTGCACGATTCGGGTTGGCGATCGTCCCCACCGATCGCCGGGGCGCCTTGGCTGGGATGATCGGCAGGCGCCTCCTCGAGGCGGAGGCGGCACGCGCCGTATTCTAGCGAGGCCGATTGGGGCACGTCACCCCGCGAGCGGTGGATGCCAGAAGCGGGCGAGAATGCCTGCATGTTCCGGCCGGCGCCGCACCACCATCCGATCAGGCGCGTGCTCATCAGCCTGCCATTCGCGGTGGCGCTTCTGGCGCTGGCGGCCACCGTGGCGTTGGGCCACAACGATCGACCGCCGGTCCCGGCCTTCCCGTCGGTGTTGTTGGCCTGGACGCTCGATCCGGTGCCGATCGTCGGCGTGGGCATGGCGGCCGCCGCGTACCTGTGGACGGAGCGTCGCGTTGCACGACGTCACCCCGCGAGCCCGGCGCCGCGCCATCGGCGCTGGCTGTTCATGGGTGGAATTGCCGCGATCCTGGTGGCGCTCGTCTCACCGGTCGACACCTACGAGAATGTGCTGTTCAGCGTCCACATGGTGCAGCACATGCTCCTGGAGATGGTCGCGGCCCCGCTCATCGTGCTGTCGGCGCCAATCACGTTGGTGCTGCGCGCTACTGGGCCGTCCGCGCGACGGGCGATCCTCGCCGTCCTGCACAGCCAGCCGGCCCGGTGGCTCACCTTTCCGCTGGTCACCTGGTTGCTGTTCGCGGGGATCAACTGGGGCTGGCACTTCAGCGGGCTCTACAACGTGGCGCTCGAGAACGACCCGGTCCATTACCTCGAGCACGCCAGCTTCCTGGCCGCCGCTCTCCTCTTCTGGTGGCCGGCGATCGGCCCCGATCCACAGCCCTGGCGCATGCCCCACGCCGTGCGGCTCATGTACCTCTTCCTGGCGATGCCCCAGAACTCGTTCCTGGGGGTGGCCCTGCTCTCGACCCAGCGGGTGCTGTACCTGCACTACGTGACCGTCGTTCGCGCCTGGGGGCCCACGCCGCTCGACGACCAGCACCTTGGCGGGACGGTGATGTGGGTCTTTGGCGACATGGTCTTCCTGGCGGCCATGCTCGGCGTGGTGTGGGCCTGGATGCACTTCGAAGACGCTCGGACCGTGCGCCTCGACGCGCGGCTCGACCGCGAGGAGCGGGAGCGGCGCGAGGATCTCGAGCGGCGCGCGCTCAGCCGATCGAGAGACGGATGAGGCTGTCCGCCGCGATCGCCACGAAGAGCAGCGTCAGGTAGCTGATCGAGAACCGGAAGAGGTTGATGGCCGCCCGACCATCGGCCAGGTGTCGTTGCACGCGCAGCGCGTACCACACGAAGGCGGCGCCCAGCGCGAGCGCGGCCGCCAGGTAGATCGGTCCCATGCCGGCCGCCGGGAAGAGCAGCAGGCTGACGGCCACCATCAGCAGCGAGTACAGGGTGATCTGTCGAGCCGTCTCCGCCTCGCCGCGGACGACCGGCATCATCGGTACGCGGGCGGTGGCGTAGTCGCCCTTGTAGCGCAGAGCGAGCGCCCAGAAATGCGGCGGCGTCCAGTAGAAGACGATCGCGAACAGCACCAGCGCCGGGATCCCCAAGGTCCCGGTCACGGCAGCCCAGGCCACGAGCACCGGCACACTCCCCGCCGCGCCACCGATCACGATGTTCTGGGGGGTGCTGCGCTTTAGCCAGAGCGTGTAGACGAACACGTAGAAGCCGATGGCGCTGGCCGCCAGCAGCGCGCTGAGCAGGTTCACGGTGGCGGTCAGCCAGATGAAGGAGAGGACCGACAGCCCGATGCCGAAGCGCAGGGCCGCACCGGGATCCACCGCGTGGCGCGGGAGGGGACGGTTTCGCGTTCGCCGCATGAGGTCGTCGATGTCGCGGTCCACGAACTGGTTGATCGCGTTGGCGCCACCCGCCGCGAGCGTGCCGCCGATAACGACCGCGGCCATCAGCCAGAGGGACGGGATCCCCTTCTGCGCGAGCACCATGGTGGGGATGGTGGTCACCAGCAGCAGCTCGATGATCCGCGGCTTGGTGAGCGCCACGTAGGCGCGCAGCACCTGTCCGCGGGAAGGCTCATCCCGGATTGCGGCCGCGGCCAGCTCGGAGTCGGCGGTCGGCAGGGGAGCCCGCACGCCACTCGCGGCTCCGACCTCGCGGCGATGGCGATAGAAGCTCAGGATCGTCGCCGCCACGAGAAGGCACCACACTCCGGCTGCCAGCGAGAGATGCACGACCTGCGTCCAGACTGCGAGCTGGGTGAGGACCTGCAGGCCCCCGATGACCGCCTCGACGATGAACAGCGCGGCGGCGGCCAGGGCCAGCCCGGCGACAGCCGGGTTGCCGGAGCGCTGCCGCCAGGCGGCGAACGCAGCGGCCCCAACCACGAGCCCGACGACGACCGCCGCCCAGCGGTGGATGACGTGCGGTCCGTCCGCGGCGGTAAGCGCGGGGAAGGCCGAGCCGTTCATGAGCGGCCAGTCCGGGAATGCGAGCGCGGTGCCGGTCGCGGTCACGTGCGAGCCCAGCAGCATCAGGCCGAAGACCGCCGCGGCCGCGAGCGCCAGCACGGCTCCGACGCCGCTCGGGGAGCGGGGCGAATCGGCGGGCAGGCTCGATCGGAGGGCCAGGTAGATCAGGAGCGCCAGCAGGGCCATGGCCGTGGCCAGGTGCGCGGTGACGATCTCCCCCGACAGGTCGCTCTCCACCGCCGCCTTTCCGAGGGCCGCCTGGAACACGACCAGTCCAAGGGCGGCGAGTGCCGGCCACAGGACCGACCGCCGGCGACGATACCCGAACATCGCCGCGACGGCGGTGGCCAGCGCCAGCAGCCCGACGATCGCCGCCGTCGTACGGTGCGACCACTCGATGATCGCGTGTGGATTGTCCACGGGCGGAACCCAGCTTCCATGGCAGGTCGGCCATTCCGGGCAGCCGAGCCCGGATCCGGTGGAACGCACGACGACGCCCACTACCACGAGCAGGAAGGTCATGGCCACGGTGAGCGCGGCGAGTCTGGTGAATCGGGTCAATGCTTCTCGCCTAAGGGCCATTGCGGGGCGACAGCGGACGCCATCATAGCCGCCGCCCGACGCGCGGCCGGTCAGCGAGCCATCACCGGCCTACCGAGCGCCGTCGTGCCGCAGGGTCGCCAAACAGGCTGCGCGCGAGAAATCCCACGATGACTCCTGTCACGAAGCCTCCGACGTGCGCCATGTACGCCACCCCGCCGGTCTCTGCGGTTACCGCGATCGAGCCGATCCCGTTGACGAACTGCAGCACTGCCCACAGCCCTATGGCCGCCACGGCGGGCACGGGAACCAGGAATCGGAGAAGGAAGACCACCACCCGGTTTCGCGGAAACAGGACGATGTATGCCCCCAGCACTCCGGCAATGGCGCCGGAGGCGCCCAGGTTGGGGATCGGCGACGTTGGGTCGACCAGGATCTGGGCGAGACTGGCCACGATCCCGGCGACCAGGTAGAAAGCCAGGTACAGGACCGACCCGACGTAGTGCTCCACGTTGTCGCCGAAGATGAACAGGAACAGCATGTTGCCGCCCAGGTGCAGCCAGCCGCCGTGCATGAACATGCTGGTGAGCAGGGTCAGGTAGATCGGGTGCGGGCCGGGCGCCTCAGGGATGAGGTATGGGACGGCGCCGATGGTCACCGGCACGGAGTTGACGATGTCCCGCCCGGTGGTGATCTCTGCCGGGATGGTGCTGAACCCGTAGGTGAACTGGTTGTCGCCTCCGGCCTGCTGGAGCAGGAGGAAGACCGCGATGTTGATGCCGATCAGCGCGAGCGTGACCCAGGCGATGCCCTGCCCCGGCTCGTTCTCGTCGAAGAGCGGAAACACCCGTCAGCGGTGGGCTGAGGCGCCCGTCACCAGCCGGCGGCGCGCAGCGCGCCAGGCGGGGACGTAGCGCAGCGGCCCCGGCACCAGGGGCAGGACGTTCCGGGTGGCGGTCGAGACGCGAGACATCGCGCGCGCTCGCCGTTTGCCCCAGCGGATGTCATAGGCGCGCAGGATCTCGGGCGGCAGCACGCTGAACGAGATGAGATGGGCCGCGGTCCAGACGAAGCGCGGTGGGAATCGGCTCGGATAGAGCACCGATTGGCTGAGCGATCGCGCCGTGGGCGTCACGTGCACCGCCCCGCCCGCGATCCGTTCGGCCATCCATGCGCGCAGCTCCGCGGCGGTATCCGGGAAGAGG
>VBJP01000163.1 GCA_005880165.1 Chloroflexota bacterium
CAACGGCAACCGAGGTTCCTTCGGGACATTTCGTTGCCTAGAACGCCCAGCGCCCGACCGCGAACTCGGAGACGAAGTAGCCGAGCAGGCCTACCGAAGCGAGGCTTAACGCTACCGCGACGGCCGGCCGTCGCCCGAGCAGCCCGACACAAGCGAAGAGCGGAAAGAGCGTGAGGCTGTAGCGCGGGACGGAAAGCACGAAGCTGGTGCTCGTGAAGAGCAGCCAGTTGCCCGCCATCCACACGAACCAGCTGGGACGGAAGCGGATGGCGGCAACCACGGTTCCCACCAGCCCCAGGACGATGAACGCCAATTCGAACCATCCGTACTTGATGGCGTCGATCGGCTGAGGGCTGTCGGTGATGAAGTGGATCACCCCATTGACGCCATCCCATGGCGGAGCGAGCGACTTGAACCAGTGCTCGCGCTGGATGGTCAGGAACGCAAACGCGTCGCCGTAGACGGCGAGGTTGAGAGCGAGGTATCCCGCGAAGCCGACCGCCACCAGACCGATGGCCAGCCACTCGGCGCGGATTCGATGCTCCGGATCGGCGTCCCAGGCCAGCCACGCGTCGGCAGCCAGTGCTGGGATCAGGACCAGTCCGTTCACCCGGGTGAGCGCCGCCAGGCCGCCCAGGATGCCCGCCAGCCACCATCGGTCGCTGCGGGCGGCGAGGAACGAGCCGAGCACCAGCCCCAGGAACAGGCTCTCCGTGTAGCCGATGTGCAGGAAATAGGCGGTCGGAAAGATGAGCAGGAACCAGGCGGCCAGGAGCGCGGCTCGCTGTCCCTCGTCGGCGCGCACCAGGCGGTAGAGGAGGGGAGCCACGAACAGCGACGCGACGCCGCTGACCAGAAAAGCCGAGACGAGCGGCTCGTGGAGGACCGCGTTGACCGCGCCCACGAGCCAGGGGAAGAGCGGGAAGAAGACGATGTACAGCGGCAGGTCGCCGGGAAACGCGCGCTGGTAGCCGTCGATCAGCTGGACGCCGGGATCCGTCGAGCGGTAGCCCAGGACGGCGAGGTCCAGGTAGTGCGGGCCGTCCCAATGGTTCCAGATCTGGAGGATTCCCCGCAGGCCAGGGCCGAGCGGCTGCCCGGCGATCACCATGACCGCGAACACCCCGAAGGCCAGGACTGCGAGCTTGACGATCAGCGTCAGACCCGCGAGCTGGAGGTCCTCTCGCTCGAGGAGGCCCGGGTGCTCCGAGTCCGAGGCAAGTGCCTGAGTGGGCTCGAATTCCTGCGCTGGCGCGGGCATTCGGGCCATGCTAGCCCGGTGGACCGATCAGGGGGTGGCTGCTAGGATGGCCACCTTCTCAGGGTCCGCGCGAGGCGGACCGATCCGGTCGGGGCGTGGCGCAGCCAGGTAGCGCGCATCGTTCGGGACGATGAAGTCGGAGGTTCAAATCCTCTCGCCCCGACCATCATCACCGCGAGTTGCTAGGGATCGGGACTGGGTCACGTTGATGGCCTGGCAGCCACGCCTTCGCTCGGTTCCAATGTCTGCGCAGCGAAACTCTCCCCACGACACATTGGCGGTTGGCGCGGCCCTCAGCAAATGGCGTCCATCCCCTGGTGCGTGCCGCCTCTCCAGAATGGGTAGCCGTGGGCGAGCGCGGTCCCGGACGGCGTTTGGCTGATGCCCACGGCCCCCTTGCGGTCAGGCGGCCTGCGGTGGTGGGACGGGCTCATTCGCTCCGGGCTCCCACGAAGATCGCTTCTCGCGGATGGCCCTATCGAGCCGCGTGCCTCGGAGAACCCCGGCACGCGCAAGCGCCTGGGCGAGTGGGATAACGATGACGCCCGCGTAGACGGCGCCACTGATCATCCGGATGACCAAGCTCAGCAGGTTGTAGCCAAGACCCAGCGGCCCAACGCCAAAGTAGTAGGCCTCCGGCGCCTGCTGCAGGATCGGTGAGAGCGCACCCGAGAGCATGACGACCGCGAGCGTCCACCTACGGTATCCGTAGAAGGCGAAGGCGACTTCGGCTCCCGCTCCCTGGAGCAGACCCGCAAGAAGGGCCACCACGCCGTTGGGGTTTCCAGTCAGGAGTTGCGCGATGCCATTGAAGACCTCGGACAGCATCGCCGCGCCGGGCTTCCGGACGATGTAACCAGCCAGAGGTGCAGATACGTAAAACCCGCCGGCGATCATGCTGAACAGCAGGAATCCGTACGTGCCGCTGAAGGTCTGGAGGAACCGACCGGCGACCGCGTTCGGGGTTCCCAGGATCCCATTGACGACGCCGACGACCGCGATGATCACGATCTCAAGGAGGGTGAAGCCCACGGGCAAGCCGCGCCCTCCCTGGACTTGGTTCCGCTGGTAGCTCCACCACAGGGAAAGCAGGGCGATGCCGATCAGCACCGCGTACATGACGACCGATACCATCGTTCTTGACCTCCTCGATCCGTAACCCGTCCCCCGAGCTCGGCCAACGAGCTACCTGCTTGGAGAACCTCGCCGTTGATCGTCAGAGCTCACCGATAGCCGACCTCCTTCTCCTAGGCCACACGAACGATCGCTGCGATCGGCGCCTCGCCCGGCGCGCACTGATGTTCCGTCCCGCCCGAGACGAAGATCGCCGAGTCACCGGTAGCGCTGGCGATCAGTGCACCCACCGCTGCACGGGCGTGACGTTCGTAGTTGATGTCCGCGTCCGACAGCATCGTGGTCCGCCGGCCACGGATCTCGCCAGTGGGACTCGCTTCAGCCTTCGCGAATACGGCAGCGATACGCCCTTGTTCGTCCGCGCCGGGAAGGCACTCAAACTCGAGCCCGGCCGACCGGAGGCAGCCTAGGACGCCCCTCAGGTCAATCGCGTCGCTCAGCGTCCCATGGCCGATCCGCAGCCCCGGGACGGCGGCCGGGGAGTTCGCGAACAGGACGATCTCACAAGCGACTAACTCACCACCAGCTGAGGTCGACGCAACGCGTGAGAACAGTGTGAGGTCGTGGGCGATCGCCGCCTGGGTAAGAGTGGACACCTCCACCTCGCCCAGCCCCGCCGCGACGCCAAGGGCGGTGGCCCCGCGCGCATACGCCTTCGATCCGTTTGGATCGCTCGTGACCACCCGAGCGCCGCGTGCCGCGGCATCCTTGATGCCGGCAGGAGTGAGGAGCGGGCCCTTGACCTGGACGTAGTGAACATCCATCGGATCGCTGATCGCTAGGTCCGCCAGCGCCCGATGCGTGGCGGCCGCGACCTCTTCGACCTCAGCAAGCGTGCCGATCTCCTCGGGCCGAAATCCACGGGTGCGCTGCACGCTCACAGCCAACCCGCCACCCCGATCGTCTACCTCGACCCGGTCGTCGCGGGTGACTACGGTCATGTGTGGCGAGAGCACGCCCTCGCACCCGCCTGACCAGACAAGCGCAACGCGTTGACTAACCGCATCGGGTGGCTCGCCAGTTGCGGTGGCAATCACCTCGGCGACGCTGAGGCTGGCAAGGGCGCGGGTGAAGTCGTTGGCGCCGCCGTTACCCTCAGTCTTGCCGATGATGGCCACGATGCGATCCGGATCGACTTCGCCTGTTGCAATCAACTGGCCGAGCTCAGAGACGTCGGAGGGGCTCGCCATCCCCAGCCGGTGGACCGTCACCTTCATCGCGTCGCCTCCAACACCATGGCGGATGGCACTCGATGAGAACTCCAGGGCGCCACCGGGTTTGCGAGACGTCCGATGCCCTCGGCCTCGCACTCGACTACGTCGCCGACCGACAGGAACTGAGGGGGTGTGAGCTGGTACCCGCAACCTCCAGGTGTGCCGGTCGCGATGATGTCGCCCGGCTCAAGAGTCAATCCCTTTGAGAGCTCGGCGATGATCCTGGGGATTGGGAAGATGAGGTTCGCTGTCGAGTCGCGTTGGTGTTCTTCGGCGTTGACCCGACAGATGAGCTCGAACCCGCTGCCATCCACGGTTTCGCTGCGTTCGACGACCCAAGGGCCAATGGGACAGTACGAGTCGAGACCCTTACCGATGAACATCTGGCTTGTGCGCCATTGCAGGTCGCGGGCGCTGACGTCATTCACCAGGGTGAACCCAAATACGTGATCGAGGGCCTCGCTCTCCGCGATCCACGTGCCACCGCGGCCAATGACCACGCCGAGCTCGACCTCCCAGTCCAGCTTTCGGGTCAGCCGCTTATCGAGGAGGATTGGCTCGCCCGGCCCAATGACCGCCGTCGTGGGCTTGGTAAAGAAGAGCGGTACCTCGCCAACCTCGGGTCGAATGCCGCGCGCCCGCGCGTTCTGCTCGACATGAGACCTGTAATTCATCCCCACACAGAAGACATTCTTCTGGGGCCGCGGGATCGGGGCCTGCAGCTGCACCTGATCTAGCCCAATCACATGGCTCGCTTCAGCACGGTCGGCATCGATGCGCTCGAGCTGTCGCCGCGCCCGCTCCAGGCCGCGATCCCCGG
>VBJP01000164.1 GCA_005880165.1 Chloroflexota bacterium
CGGCAGGGTGGGCGGCACGGTCAAGTAGCCGATGCGCTGCCCGGGGGCCAGCAGCGTCCTGCCATACGAGTAGGTGATGACCGTGTGCGGGTAGAGCTGCGACGGGCTGTCGAAATGGCGGTCGTCGAACAGGATCCGGTTGTACGGCTCGTCCGAGATGATCCAGATTGGGTGACCGATGCGGGCTGAGGCATCGGTCAAGGCTCCGGCGAGGGCACGGAGGTCGGCTGCAGGGTAAACGCGGCCGCTCGGGTTGTGCGGCGAGTTGAGCATGATCGCTCGCGTGCGTGGACCGATGGCGTCGGCGATGCGCTCGAGGTCGAGGTCGAATGCCGGCGGCTCCAGGCGCACGCGGACGGGCTCGCCGCCGGCGGCAAGGATGAGCATCTCGTAGAAGAACCACGGCGGCGAGAGGAAAACGACCTCGTCGGCGGGCTCGACCAGGGTCCGCAGGGCGACGGCGATGGCCGCGAAGCCGCCGTTCGTCATCGCGACGTCGTCGGGATCCCATTCCATGCCCGTCCGCGCGGTAAGTGTCGCGGCCACGGTGCGTTGGGACGCGGCCTCGGACAGCTTGTAGGCGAACCAGTCCTTATCCTGAGGCTCCGTGGCGTCGCGGAGTGCAGCGACGTACGCCGGGAGCGGCATCTCCTGCGGATTGCCGACGGCGAAGTTCGCCACGTCGGGCTGTCGATTCAGCTCCTCAAACGGCCCGCTGAAGAACGACATGAACGGCGCGACGCTCTCGCGCATCCGTTCCCGCAGTGACCTCGTGATGGTTGTCACCGTGTGCCGCTACCCCTATCCGCCCTGCGTCCCCGGTGGCCGATACGCGATCGTCGAAGCCTTTTCGAGCGCCTCCAGCGTCTCCTCAACGGTGAGGAGCACGGTCGTCTCGATGGTGCTCAGCGCACCGCCGCCTCCGATGGCGATCGCTGCTGCGGCCATCGACACGTTGTCAGGCGCCTCCCACAGGTTGTACCCATCGTGGGTGCCGAAGGCGTACCAGAACCCATGGAGCTTCCCGCCCACGGCCTCGATGTACTGCGTTGCCGCAGCTCGCCGATCCTCAGGATTCTTGATGAGCCGGGCCCAGGTCTCGGGCGTGTAGCTGAACCGCGTCAGGTAGAACGGCACTGGTGGCACCTCCTCGTTGTCGCCTCCCTGGCGGCAGCCTGCGCCACGCGGATGCACATTTCAAGACATCTCGCGTCGCCCCAGGTGCCGGCCGTCCCGGCGTAGCAGCAGGCCCGCTAGGAGGCGCTGATGGAGCTCCCGAGCCCCGCGGTGAGGTCGTAGACCGTCACCCCGCCAATGGTCGAAGACCGGAAGTTGGCCTCGACCCAGGCATAAATGTCCGCGGCGCTGTTCGAGCCGCCGACCGTGCCTCGGAAGCCGGCGGCATCGGATCCGCCCACGTTGTAATGGATCTGTCCCCTTGCGACGTACGCCTGGAATTCGGCGAGCGTCGGCGATGGGTCGCTGCCGTTGAAGCCGCCGATAGCCATCACCGGCTTGCCGCTTGAAAGCTGCAGACCGGCGGCATTGTTCGAGCCGGTCGTGGCCGCGACCCAGCGGTAGGCCGATGCGTTCGCCTTTAGCGCCGCCACCAGCTCAGGATTCGCCTGGCCTGTGTCGAGTAGTCCGCCGATGCCGCCACCCCCGGCCGGGCCGAGATTGCCCCGCCCACCCGCGAACGGACCACCGAAGGGCCGACCGACGGGTGCCTGGCCGAGCCCCGGCGCCCCGAACCCGCCGCCTCGGAAGGGAAACACTCCGCCATTGATCGTGCCGCCGGGTCCCGCGAACCGCTGCCCGCGACCCAGCGTGCCGCCATCGCGGGCCACTGGCTGGGAGGTCGGGATCGCCCCGGTATGTGCCTCGGCCGCGGTGGCTATCGAGCCGACTGCTGGAACTGCGAGCAGGACTGCAACCGCCGAGATCGCGGTCGCGCGGTGCAGGAGGCGCCGGCTCATCGGTCCTGCCGCAGCGCTCAGATGGGGAAGGAAGGCGATGGCGAGGCTCGCCAGCGCACCCACGCCGAGAACCAAGGGCGTCAGCCATGGGTTCCAGCTCGGGCTGCGCGAGAGCAACACGGCCGCCCAAGCTGCCGAAACCGCCACCGTCACGCCCATCCCCAGCCTTGCGCTCGGCAGGTCGCGATTGGCCCATCCCAGCGCTGCGCCCATGGCCACCAGTGCCGCGATGGGCGGCACCAGCGCTACGGCGTAGTAGGAGTGGAAGATGCCCTGCATCAGGCTGAAGACCAGGCCGGTGAGCACCAGCCAACCGCCCCACAGCAGCACATGCGCGCGGGTCTGGGATGTGCGAGGGGAACGGCGCGTCGCCCACAGCAGGGCAAGGATGGCGATGAGCGCGGCGGGAAGAAGCCAGCTGACCTCGCTGGCCAGCTCACCCTGGAAGAGCCTCAGCCAGCCAGCTCCCTCGCTGAAGGGTCCCGGCCCGCCGCCCACGCGCCCGATCTCGTCCCCGGTCAGGCGCCCGAACCCGTTGTAGCCAAGGATCAGATCCCAGATATTGTTGGTCTGTGAGCCGCCGATGAACGGGCGAGCATCGGCGGGCCAGAGCGTGACAAGGGCGACCCACCATCCCGCCGAGACGACGACGGCGAGGGCGGCCGTGCCCACCTGCCAGATCCGTCGCCACGGGCTTGTGGGCGCCGCGATCAGATAGACCGATGCGAAGGCGGGGATCACGAGGAATCCCTGGAGCATCTTGGCCAGGAAGGCGAAGCCCACCAGGGCGCCGGCCAGCACTAGCCAGCGCGTCGAGGCGGCGTCGAGGGCGCGGACGGTGGCATACATGGCCGCAACCAGGAGCAGCGTCAGCAGCGCGTCGGGGTTGTTGAAGCGGAACATCAGGGTCGCGACCGGCGTGAGCGCGAGGATCGCTCCAGCCAGCAGCCCGCCCATCGGCCCGACACGGCGCCGCACGGTGAGGTAGAGGAGCCAGACCGCGGCCACGCCCTCGAGCGCCTGAGGCACGAGGATGCTCCACGCGTTCAACCCGAAGATGCGTGCGCTCAACGCCATCACCCAGAGAGAGGCCGGGGTCTTGTCGACGGTGATGGCGTTCGAGGCGTCGAAGGACCCGAAGAGCATCGCCACCCAGCTCTGCGACCCGGCCTGCGCCGCAGCGGAGTAGTAGGCGTTCGCCCAACCCGACGCTCCGAGATTCCAGAGGAAGAGCAGCGCCGCACCTGCCAGTAGGATGGCCAGGCCCGCCCGCTCCATCACAACCTCGTTGGTGGCCACTGACAGCCTGTCCCTGGTCAAGTCAGGCGCAGAAGTTGACGGGCGATACCCATATGCCGGCGGCGCGGGCCAGTCGGTGGACCCTAATGCGGACAGCACGGCCTCTCGTGATTCGTCGCCGGTGAAGGACGGTTTGGTGAAGCTCACAGACCGGACCTTCGCCCGGAATCATGGAAAGACGATGAAAGCTCCGCCCGAGATGCGACAGGTTGACACGAGTCATATATTGACTATATGACTCGTATCGCTCCGAGAAAAGTGGCCCGCGGATACGGCAGCCCTCTACGAGTGCAGCAGGCCGAGGAGACGCGCGGGCGCATCCTCGACGCCACCGGTCGGGTCATGGCAGGCGGCCTCGCATTCGTGTCGATCCCTGCCGTGGCGCGCGAGGCCGGTGTCTCGGTGCCGACCGTCTACCGTCACTTCCCGACGAAGCACGACCTCCTGGCGGCGATCTACCCGCACGCCTTGCGCCGTGCCGGCCTGGACGATGTCGTCATTCCCACCTCGATGGACGAGCTTCGCCACGGGCTGCGCGCACATTTCGAGCGCACCGACTCGCTCGGCGACCTAGCACGCGCGGCGATGGCCAGCCCAGCGTCAGACGAGGTGAGGCGGCTCAGCATGCCGCGTCGGCTCGCGGCGTTCCGTCAGCTCGCCGATTCGATCGAGCCAAAGCCGTCGAAGGCGGATCGGGATCGAATCGCACGCCTGCTGGTGATCCTCACCGCTTCGTCGTCCCTGCGCCTGTGGCGCGATCAACTCGGCTCATCGGTCGACGAGGCGGCCGGTGACGTGGACTGGGTCCTCCGTGCCATCACCTCCGCAACTTCGAGGAAGGGATCATGAACTCGCCTGTCGCCCGCTCGACCACAATCCGGCGGCTTGCCGACCTACGCATGGCCGACGTCGCCGAAGTCGGCGGCAAGGCCGCCAACCTGGGGGAGCTCATTGCCGCGGGCGTTCGCGTCCCCGATGGCGTCGTACTGACCGCCGGGGGCGATCACGTAACGGCTGACGAGCGCCGCTCGCTCCTGCTCGACGGGGCGCACGACCTGGGCCCAGGGCCCTTCGCCGTTCGGTCGAGCGGGATCTCCGAGGATGGATCCGTGCGTTCCTTTGCCGGCATGTTCGAATCGGTGCTGAACGTTTCGGAGGAAGAGCTCCCTTCCGGTGTCGAGCGGACCCTGTCCAGCTCCCAGACGTCGCGTGCGGCCGAGTACCAGCCGGGCGCGCGCAGCCAAATGGCGGTGATCATCCAGCGGATGGTCGCGCCAGCCGCAGCCGGCGTGGTCCTCACCGCCGATCCGATCAATGGAGACCGGCAGGCCTGCGTGGTCACCGCGGTACGCGGCGTCGCTGATCGGTTGGTGTCCG
>VBJP01000165.1 GCA_005880165.1 Chloroflexota bacterium
AAGCTCACCGAGCGGCACCCTGGCCTACGCCTACATTCCCTACCAGCCAGATGCCGGCGCCTCATGTGGCGTGAACTTCATCAACCCAACCGACCCAAACGACACCTACGGGAACGGCTGGTTCGACGGCTTCAGCGTGGTGGCCGGCCACGAATACTCCGAGGCGGAGACCGATCCATTCCCGAACTCCGGCTGGCTCGACCGCCAGGGCGCGGAGAACGCCGACAAATGCGCCTGGAGCAGCCAGTCCGGGAATATCACCCTCGGGTCGCATCACTACGCGGTGCAGCCCACCTGGAGCAACGCGACCACCCGATGCGCGATGAGCTGATAGGCCGCATCCGTCCCCTCGCGCGTGCGCGTGCGGGGGGACGAACGTCCTATCGCTGGGGAAACCGGGGTTCCATAGCCTGACGGCGTGCACCTTCCCGGCGCCGGCACATGAGCGTGCCCGATCGCGTCCGACGTCCAGGCTGGGCCGTCGCTTCGCTGATCGTGGGCTCGGCGGTGCTGGCCATCGACCTCGCCGCAACGTCGTTCTCGGGCGCCGGTCCGCTCGCGTGGTACTTCGCGGATCGCGTCGCCCAGCGCTCGCTCGACCGCGAGCATGTCCTCCACGAACGGCAAGAGGCGCTCCTGCAGAACGCTTCCGACATGATCCTGATCGTCGACCACGGCGTGGTCAGCTACCAGAGCCCGTCGCTCGAATCGCTGCTGGGCTACGGCGCCGGCGAGCTGCTCGGCCGCGCCGTCGAGAACCTCGTCTCCGGGACGGACGTCGGAAACCTCTCCGACCTTTTGGCCGACCTGGAGCCGGGAGGACGGATCCACCTCGAGTGCCAGGTCCGCCACCGGGATGGCCGCCTGCTCCCCGTCGATCTTGCCGCCAGTCTTGGCGACAACCCAAGCATGGGAGGCATCGTGCTGACCATGCACGACATCAGCAAGTGGAAAGAGCTCGAAGAAGAGCTGACCCGCCAGGCGTTCCACGACCCGTTGACGAGCCTTCCGAATCGCGAGCTGTTCATCGATCGGCTCGAGCACGCCCTTGGCCGACGTCGCCGACACGCGAAAGGCGTGGCGGTGCTCTTCCTCGACCTCGATGATTTCAAGACCGTGAACGACTCGCTCGGCCACGCTGAGGGAGACAACCTCATCCGCCAGGTCGCCGGTCGCCTGGCGGGCACCGTCAGGCCCGGCGACACCGCCGCGCGCCTGGGCGGCGACGAGTTCGCGCTGCTCCTGGAGGACATTGACGAGGAACAGGTGGTCGGCGTCGCAGAACGAGTGCTGGCCGAGCTCGAGGCGCCCTTCGACCTGGGCGATCGGTCGCTGCTGGTCGGCGCCAGCATCGGCATCGCCCTCAGCTCGGCGGAGCTGACGACTGCAACCGACATGCTGCGCGCTGCCGATATCGCGATGTACGAAACCAAGGCCGCCGGCAAGGCCAGCTATCGGGTCTTCGAACGAGCGATGCACCAGGCGACTACTGAGCGCCTGCGGCTGGGTGCGGATCTGCGGGGCGCCGTCGAGCGCGGCGAGTTCGTCCTGCACTACCAGCCGACCGTCGATCTCGCCACCCGGTCAGTGGTTGGCATGGAGGCGCTGGTCCGCTGGGCGCACCCCGAGCGTGGCCTGCTGGCTCCCGCCGAGTTCATTCCCCTCGCGGAGCACAGCGGTCTGATCGTGCCCCTCGGGAATCTGGTCCTGAAGGAGGCCTGCCGCCAGGGGCGGGCGTGGCAAGAGGCGCGTCCGGACCGGCCCACCGGCATCAGCGTCAACCTGTCGGCCATCCAGCTCCAGGATTCGGGCCTGGTCGCCGCCGTCAGCCTGGCTCTCGAGGAGAGCGAGCTCCCGCCGGAGCTCCTCACACTGGAGATGACCGAGAGCGTCATGGCCAGCGATGACGCGCACATCCTGCGCCGGCTGCGCCAGCTCAAGGGTTTGGGCGTGCGCCTGGCGATCGACGACTTCGGAACCGGCTATTCATCGCTCAGTTACCTGCGCAGCTTCCCCATCGACGTCGTCAAGATCGACCGCAGCTTCGTCGAGGGGATCGCCAACGGTAGCGAAGAGGCGGCGCTTGTGCGAGCCATCGTGCGGCTCGCTCACAGCCTGAAGCTGAAGACGGTGGCTGAGGGGGTCGAGACCGAGGGACAGGCGCGCCGCCTTCGCTCGGCAGGCTGCGACCACGCCCAGGGCTTCTTCTTCGCCAGGCCGCTCGACGCCCGCGACGCATCGGCTCACCTTCTTGGCAACGCCACCATCAGCCTCTGGGTCGGGTATACGGGCCCTGAGCTCGAAGTCGTGCGCTCGGTGGTCACCGATTTCGAGACGAGGCACCCGGGCATCCGGGTCGATTTGGTGGGTGGCGTCTACGACGACAAGATCCTGGCGGCCATGCGCGAGGGGCAGCCGCCGACCGTCATCAGCTCCTTCGAATCGGACAACTTCGGCTTCTACGCCTCCAAGGGGGCACTGCTGGACCTGGGGCCGTACCTGGACCGCGACGAGATCGACGACACGATCTTTGCCGAGGCGACCCGCCCCTACACGCGGTACGAGGGACGGCGGTGGGCGCTACCGATGCTGGCCGACGCGTACGGCCTGTACTGGAATCGCGCGCTCTTCGCCCAGGCGGGACTCTCCGGACCGCCCCGCACGATGTCCGAGCTGGCCGAGTACGCCAAGCGGCTGACTCGCCGCAACGCGGATGGATCGCTGGCGGTGGTCGGCTTCAATCCGATCTTCGGCTTCTACGAGAACTCCGTGGCCAATGTCGGGCACCTGTTCGCGGCGAACTGGACCGATGCGGACGGGCGCTCCAGCCTGGCGGCCGATCCGGCCTGGTCGAAGATGCTGCGCTGGCATAAAGATCTCGTCGACTGGTATGGGTACGAAGACCTGATGCGGTTTCAGGATGAGATCGGCGGCGAGTTCACCGCCACCAACGCGTTCCAGACCGAACGGCTGGCGATGTGCCTGGACGGGGAGTGGCGGCTGGCCTTCATCGCCAGCGGCGGGTCAGCGGTCGAGTTCGGAACGGCGCCGCTTCCCGTCGAGGACGGGTATCCCGAGCTCTACGGCTCCGGGTTCATCAACGGCACCATCGTCGGCATGCCCGCCAACGCCCCTCACCCCGACGAGGGTTGGCAGCTGGTCCGTTACCTGACGACCGATGACGCAGCACTCTCCAAGCTGGCCAGCGGGTTACGCAACATTCCCTCCACGCAGTCATCCCTCGGGTGGACCGATCCGGCGCGGGACGAGCGGTTCTCCGTCTTCGTCGAGATCTTCCGCCACCCGCGCTCGAGTAGCCCGCAGATCACCGCGGTTGGCGTCGAGTATCAGAACCGCTTCGCGGAGTTCGCCGACCGCTGGCAGGCAGGCCAGGTTCGTGACCTGCGCCGCGGCCTCCGCGACGTGGACCAGGCGATCAACGCCCAGATCTGGGAGGCTGCCGGATTGTCAGCCGCCGCGCAAAGATCGACAACGGGAGCGTCTGCTCGCGGGGTCTCACGCCGGAAGCTCTCGCCGGTTCCGACCGCCTGAGTCCCACGGTCAACGCCGAGGAACCCTTCGGGGTGCGGGTGGAGCGGGAGACGGGATTCGAACCCGCGACATCTTGCTTGGGAAGCAAGCACTCTACCGACTGAGTTACTCCCGCCCGGAAGCCCACGAAATTCTAGCCCGCACTCTGCGGGCGGGTCCACGGGCACGGTCCATGGGTCTGCTGGCCAGCAGCCGGGGCAGGATGTGCCAACGCCGGGCATCGGGCCGTAGCATTTGGCGCATGGACGAGCTCGCGCAACGCTACCTGCTGCTCGGCATGCGGCTGGATCGCATCTCCCCCGGGTTCGTGGACAGCTACGTCGGGCCGCCCGAGCTGGCCGAGATCGCCCGTGGCGAGCCAGAGCCGCTCTCCGCTGAGCTGCACGACGAAGCCCTCGCACTGCGGGAGCTCGCGGAGAACATTGATGGCGATGGCCCGGCCACCGAGCGTCGGCGCCTGTGGTTCCTGGGCCAGCTGCGCGCCATGAGCGCGCTTGCGAGACGAGCTGCTGGCGAGGAGATCGCGTATATCGACCTGGTCGAAGACCTGTTTGGCATTCCGATCCAACCCACGCCCGAGGGCGACCTCGCCGCGGCCCGGGAGCGGATCGCCTCGGCGCTCCCTGGCCCTGGCTCACTCCATGAGCGGCTCGCGCAGCTGCGTTCGCAGCTCCGGGTCGATCCGCAGCTGGTCCTGGCTGCGGTCGAAGCGTCGGCAGCCAGGTTCAGGATCGCGAGCCGGCGCGACCTTCAGCTGCCGCGAGCGGAGACGATCGACTGGCAGGCCGCTCATGATGAGCCCTGGGGTGCCTGGGCGGGCTTCCTGGGTCAGGGGCGGAGCCAGATCAAGATCAACGTCGACCTTCCCACCGAAGTGACCCTGATCGCCTTCCTCGCCGCGCACGAGGCGTACCCGGGCCACCACGCCGAGCACGTCGTCAAGGAGCAGACGCTCATCGGTTCGGGCCTCGGTGAGGCGACCATGAGGACCATGAATACGCCCGAAGCGGTCCTCTCCGAAGGGCTGGCTGACGTGGGCCGCGAGATAGTGATGACCGATGGCGAGCTGGCGGACGAGCTCCGCCGCATCGGCGAGACGGCCGGCGTAGGAGCGGACTGGGCCACAGCGGTGATCGTGCGCCGATCCCTCAACGAGCTCCAGGCTGCCACCGCGAACGCGGCGATGCTACTTCACCGCGATGGGCGGCCTGAGCGAGAGATACGCGAGTACCTCACCGACGTGGGTGCCACTGCGCCGGATCGGCTCGATCACGCGATGCGCGTGCTGCGCGACCCGGTGAACAGGACATACGTCTTCACCTACACGGAGGGGGTACGGCTGATCCGTCCCTGGCTCGAGATGCAGGGGCAAACGGTGGGGTTCCAGCGGCTCCTGTCGGAACAGCTCTCGCCGGCGGTGCTACAGGGAGATCTCCAGGCAGCCGGCGTTCCCACGGGCGCCCGGACATAAGGCAGTCGATGCCTCCACGGCTTCACGCCGATGCCCTGTTGATCGGCGGCGGCGTGGCCTCGGCGCGCTGCGCCCGGACCCTGCGCCGCCGCCGGTTTCAAGGATCGATCCTCCTCGTTGGCGACGAGACCGCCCTGCCGTACAACCGCCCGCCACTCTCAAAGGAGCTGCTGCGAGGCGAGGTGGACGCCGCACTGATCGTCGCCGAGCCCGATGGCTGGTATGAGCGCCACGACGTGGAGGTTTGGACCGACGCGGCGGTCGCCGAGCTCGACGTTGGGGCCCGGCTTGCGCGCCTGGAGGATGGGCGTGCGATCTCTTTCGACCGATGCCTGATCGCGACCGGAGCGGAGCCTCGCGTTCCCGACGTCGTCGGCGCGGAGCATGCCCACACGCCCACGGTGGTCCTGGGAGGCGGCTTCATCGGTGTCGAGGTGGCCGCTTCGCTGGCGACCATCGGCTCGTCCGTGACCGTGTTGGAGCGATCTGGCCGGCTCTGGGCGGGGGCACTCGGAGAGACGATCTCGTCGTGGGCTTCGCAGCACCTTGCGGACCTGGGAATTGACGTCCGTTTCGGCGCGACGGCGACCCGCCTCGACGCGGAATCGGCATGGGTCGGGGACGAGAGCGTGCCGGCCGCCGGGATCGTCGCGGGGATCGGAGTGCGGCCGCGCGAGGCCCTGGCAACCGCGGCAGGGCTCGAGGTCGCCGATGGCATCCTTGTCGACGAAGGGAGATCGGCAGCACCGCGGATCTTCGCGGCCGGGGACGTCGCCCGTGTTCCGCACCCGTTGGCCGAGGGGGAGCGAATCCGTGTAGAGCACTGGCACGCGGCGCGGGAGGGCGGCGAGGCCGCCGCGCTGGGAATGCTCGGCCTGGACCCGGGTCCACCGCGGGCGCCCTGGGTCTACACGGAGTTCGCCGGTCTGCTCGTCGACGTCGTCGGCTGGGCGCCGGACTTCGACGAGGAGCGGGTGTTCGGTGATCCGGCTTTGGATCGGTTCGCGGTCGCGTACGTTCGCGGCGGTCGTGTGGCCCAGCTCGCCACCGTCAACGGGTGGGTGCCCGTCGAGCAGGCACGAGCCTTCGTCGAGTCCCGCCCGACCGCAGCGTCCCTGGAAAGCCTCGCGGCGGTCTGATCATCGGAACGGGTCGGAGTGCGGAGCAAGTGCTCCCGAGAAGCGCCGGTACCGACGACAAAGGCACTCTATTTTTTGGCCTAACCCTCGCGTGCGGAACGCTAGGACCGAAATATCGGCTCGATCCAAGATTCGCGGGCCTGCGCCGAGCACGAAACAGGCGGCCGCGCGCCTCGCCAGTAGCGCATGTCGTGCCTAACGCTCGTCAGACGATCAATAGGCAAGAAATGCGTCCAAGCGCGGAATTCGGAGCGCCGAGCGGGAGCACGAATTGACGGCGGAAGGGGGATGGGCGATCATTCGCTCGATGATCACCGACTAAATCAGTCGGGATTCAGTGCGCCTACGCGAAACACGCGAACCGAGGAACAATGGCCCTTCCGAACCCAGCTCTCAGCCAGCTACCGGACAGCTACAAGTACGGGTGGCACGATGCCGACGCCAAGTCCCTGAATATCGCCAGAAAGGGGCTCTCGGCGGAGGTCGTCGAAGAGATCAGCCGCTTCAAGGGCGAGCCGGACTGGATGACCAAGCTGCGGCTCAAGGCCTACCGCCACTTCGAGGCGCGGCCGATGCCGACCTGGGGCGCCAACCTGGCACCCATCGACTTCCAGGACATCTACTACTACATCGCGCCCACCGACAAGGCGGTGCAGTCCTGGGACGACGTTCCCGACTACATCCG
>VBJP01000166.1:0-5436 GCA_005880165.1 Chloroflexota bacterium
GGCGGACCAGCTCGCTCAGCGCCCGACCGTCGGCTCGGCCCCTGACCTCGGGCACCAGCCGGCCCATGACGCGACCCATGTCCGCCGGCGACGAGGCGCCGGTCTCGGCGATAGCAGCGCGGGCCAGCTGCTCGAGCTCAGCCTCATCGAGCTGCTCGGGAAGGAACTCGGAGAGGATGGCGACCTCCCCCTCCTCGCTCGTCGCGCGGTCCTCGCGGCCGGCGCCACGATAGATCTCGATGCTCTCGCGCCGCTGCTTGACCTGGCGAGCGAGCACCTCGCTGACCTCGTCATCGGTCAGGTCACGGCGTAGCTCGATTCGCCGGTTGTGGGCAGCGGCCATCGCCATGCGCAGCGTCTGGGTGCGTCGCTCGTCTCGAGCTCGCATGGCGTCACGCATGGCGTCTTCGATCCGATGCAGCAGTGTCATGGGCTGGACCCGGTATGGAGCGGAGGTCGTCATCGGTCTGATGGTTGCCTCCGCGGGCTGAAGGCGTGCGTTTGGCGTTACAGGCGGGTTGCCTTGCGCTTCTTGGCTTCCTTGCGCTTGCGCTTCACGCTGGGCTTTTCGTAGTGCTCGCGGCGCCGTTCTCGCCCACGCGGACCTCTGCCAAACGTCTCGCCTCCTTCCTGCTCCGGTGTCGTGCCAGTCCCGCAACCGCGCGTGGCGCGGTCTTCGTGCGGGCAGGCACGCAAGCCGCGGCAGTCTATCAGCGGCCCTCTAGAGGGTCAATTGATTAGGGAGAAGGGGGAGGAGCCATTTTCAAACGACGCGAACCCGGACACCCCATCGCCGTGAGATAGAGGGCCCTCGCACGACCCGAACCCGGACATAGCTCAATCTGACCTCCGACATTCACCGTTCGGAGGTCCCCTTATGTCCGGATCCGTCAGCTGCCCGCGCTGTGGCCCCGTCGTGTTTGCGATCGAGCTGCCGACCGCGTCAGCCGTGCAGGCCAGGGATGTCAGCCCGCCCGATGCGCCGCTCCTGTTGCGGGTGGCGCAGGCGGCGCGGTGGCGCAGCTGCGTTCGCCTTTCACTGGCAACCGACTCGACGTACGATCCCGCGAGCGCGGTGCGCTGAGGCCACGCGATGATGGAGGGTGTCGGATGCTGGGCGCGGCGCGACTCATGTTTGCCGGAGCGGCGTGGATCCTCTTCGCAGCACTGATTGTGCAGGTCTTCTTGGCGGGCGTGGGACTATTCGTGACCACACCCGACAGCTTCGGGTTGCACCGCGGGCTGGGGTACATCCTGTCCCTAGCCCCGATCCTCATCGTGCTATTGGCACTGGGTGCCCGTGCTCCGCGGCGGACGATCTGGCTGACCGTCGGCCTGGCGGTTGCGGCCTTCGTGCAGTCGGTGCTGCCCGAGCTTCGTTCTAGCCTGCCGCTCGTGGCGGCGCTGCATCCGGTGAACGCGCTGCTTATTGTCTGGCTCTCGTGGCAGGTCGCCCGACGAACCGTGGTGATGGTTAGGTATGCCAGAGTCGTGCCCGCCTAGGGACCCTTCTGTTAGCCCTGTACGGGGGATGTCCATGGAGCCGTTGCCGGAACACCTCGTCGGAGCAGGGCTGGTCGGTTTCGCCGTTCTCAACTGGTTCGCCCTGCGTGAGCCGGGAACGGGGCCTTGCGAGCCGCTGTTGTTGCCAATGCGGCCTGGAGAAGGTGTTTCAGTGGGAGCGGTGAGCAACGCTCGGAGCGCTCCTTCACTGCTCTCCAGGCGATCGCGCTTTGTCTGATTCCCCGAGGTTGCCCAGTCCACCAGATGCGCCCTCGGGTTCCCATAACGAGCCCGAATGCTGTTATTGCTCGTGGAGTTCCGAGTAGCGTGCGATCGTGGCCGGGAACGCTCCCGCGGGCACTCCGAGGATGTGCTCGTCGAGGAATGTCCGAACGAGGTTGCGTGTGATCGCCGTCATCCGATCGGCATCGATGCTGCCCAGCACACCAAGCGCGTGGTAGACCGGTCCGTACATGAGTCCCACATCGCTGAAGTTCATGTGCGTACTGCCGGCGATCACAAACTGCCGGTCGTTGCCTGCGGCCTTGACCGTCGCGAAATCGGTCCTGGCTGGCTGGCAGAACGCGTCGCAGGCACCGGTGTCGGCGTGCTGAACCAACAGGCTCGGAGCGGTTAGGCCTACATGGCGGACGTCAGTCCAGAGGGTGCCGTCCAGATCCACGGCCGCGGCGCAGTGGGGATCCTGCCGGCATGCCTCGAATGACGCCGCCCCGCCCAGCGAGTGGCCGATGTAGGCAACATGCGAGAAGTTCAGAGCACCGATTGCCGGAGGACTCTTGGCAAGAGCACCCGCCACAAACGCCGCATCCGCCGCCCACACTTTCGTGACCCGCGCCGCAGCGACGTACCAACCCGGGACATTAGTCGCCAGGTTCTCGTCAACCTCGCCGGACGCTGTGGCCGGGACTTGGTGGCCGTCCGGAAAGAAAACAGGAATCGACTCGGTCGGGTTGACGCCAACCACGGCATAGCCGTGGCTCGCAAGGTCCTCAGCAAGCGCCGAATACCTGGCCACCGGTTGACCGAGACCCGGCATCAGCACCACGACCGGCGGGGATCCTTGAAGGTGAGCGTTCTCGTAGGAGTTGGTGCGGATCGCATTGAGATCTTGGGACACGAGGCCGTCGTTAAGGCTGTTAGCCCAGGCGGGGGGCAGATACGAGGCCGTCGCGACTGATGCCCCCTTGATGGCCGGGTACCAGATCCACACCGCGAGCTCGCGTGTCCGCCCGTCGCTCGCAAACGGATCGATTCGCCCGCTGTCGCGCAGCGCCAGTTCGACGCGACCAACCGAGGCGGTGCCGGTCACCGCTGGGAGCGTGCGAGTCTGGACTCGCGCCACTGCGCTGAAGGCGACCGCAATGAGGATGGCGACAATCACGCCAAGGAGGACGCGTCCGGCGCCCCTGAGCAGCCCGCCCCAGCTCGGCCGTGGCCAGCGGATGGCCCAACCGGCTCTGCGTGGTGGTCGAAGCGCGATCGCGCCAGTCGGCGTAGACATCGAACATCCCTCCATCCCTGGGCGTGCGCCGCCCATACCAACGAGGGGTGTTCAAACCACGCGCGCAACTAAAGATGAGCCCGCGGGGGCTGAGAGGGCAAACGCCCAGTGCCTCGCTCCAGCCCTCAGTATGCTCTACTTCGCCATCGGGAGGATAGCCACTGAGGGCGTTGCACGCGGGCCCTATCCCTCAGGCGAGGTGACCAGCCGGAATACCCGGCGTGCCCCGGATAGGCCCTTGAGGTCGTGCCCGCCCGCATCCTCCAAGACGAGGCCCGAGCCCTCGAGCAGATCGCTGGTCGTCGATGACACGAGCACCTCGTCGGCTCCGGCAAGGGACATCACCCGGGCGGCCGCATGGACCGCGACTCCGCGGACATCACTGCCCACGAACTCGACCTCGCCGGTGTGGACCCCGACTCGGATCGGCAGACCTAGCTGGCGTGCAGCGCGAGACATCGCCGCGGCGCTGCGTACGGCCCGGGTTGCGCTATCGAAAACCGCCAGTAGGCCGTCTCCGGTGGTCTTGACCTCCCGTCCTCGAAAAGCATTCAGCTCGTCGCGCAGGCGGGTGTTGTGTGCGGTCAGTAGCTCGCGCCAGGCTGTGTCTCCCACTCGCTCCAAAGTGGCGGTTGAATCAACGATGTCGGTGAACAACACTGTCGCAAGGACCCGATCGCCGGGTCCCTCCGGCGAAACGCCAACCGTTCGGGCGCTTGTCCATTCAACGGTCACCCATGCCTCGTCACCCACCACCCATGCGTCGTGGCCGGGCGGTATCTCGTAGACAGAGCCCGCGGAGATCTCAAGAGTTGCACCATCGTCGGTGAGCACCTCTAGGGTGCCTTCTAGGCAATACCCGAGGTGGTGGAATTGACACGACTTAGTGCCAGCGATGGGCCGGAGATCTGACGACCATCGCCAACCAGGCTCCCAGCGCGCAAGGCCGACTGTCACCTCATCGAGCTTGACGATATCGGCATGGCTCTTGGGCAGGGTGCGAGTCTCGTCCGGCGACGCGAAGCTCTTGGATTGCAACTGAGGCATTCGATGACCATTCTGTCGCACCCGAAAAACGAGCCACGCCGCTGGCGTGGCAATGTAGCAGTGCCCCTCTCACCCGCCGGGCTGAGGATTCGCGAGCGACAGTCCTTCCTGAGCCGTGACCCGGGCATTCCCGAGGCCCTCGAGGATGAGATCCAGGCCGTACTCGAACTCATTCCCGTAGTCGTAGCCGGGCTTAAGGGCGTGTTCGGTGATGAATTCGACGAGGTTGGGGTATTCGTTGACGGGGTATGGCTGGAGCATGCTCTCCGCCATCTCCGCAACGTCCGCTGTTGACTCGAACGGGAGGTTCATCTTCGTGAGCGCGAAGCCATAGATGTAGCCGTCCAAGAGCGAGTACGCGTGGGCGGCCATCTCGATGCTGAAGCCTGCTGCCCGAAGCCTCCCGATCACCGCGTCGTGATGTCGCAGGTTCGCAGGACCCGGATTCCTGCGCGACTCCATCAGGCCGATGGCCCATCGATGCCGCGACAGAGCATCGCGTAGTGAGATGGCCCGCCGGCGCATGGAGCTCTGCCAGTCGCCACCGCCTGCCGGCACGCCGATCTCGCTGAAGACCACGTCAACCATTGCATCGACCAGGTCGTCCTTGCTGGCCACGTGGCGGTAGAGCGCCATCGGTGCGACGTGCAGCTCTTCGGCCAGCGTCCGCATCGTCAATGCCTCGAGCCCGCCCCCATCTGCTCGGGCGATCGCAGTTCGAAGTACCTGCTCCCTGCTCAGACGTCCTCGCGATGGAGGTTGCGATATCGCGCTTGTGGCCATTGGGCACCGGTCCTCGTACGTGGCTGCTGGATGAGTTACGACTTGACGATATACAGCGTGCGCAGTAGGGTGTACATGATACACCCAATAGCGTACATAGTACTTCGGGGGCGGATGCAAGGGAAGGTCAGAAACGCGATGAAGGCAATCACTCAAGACAGGTACGGCTCAGCCGCGGTCCTGGAGCCACGGGACATCGACATGCCCGAGATCGGCGACGACGAGGTGCTGGTCTGTGTTGAAGCGGCGTCGATCCACGTGGGTGACTGGATCCTCATGACGGGCGTGCCGTACGTGATGCGAATGGCGACCGGGCTACGCAAGCCCAAGATCCGCGTTCCGGGAACCGATATCGCAGGGACTGTCAAGGCGGTCGGCAAGGACGTGAAGGGACTTGGAGCAGGCAACGAGGTCTTCGGCTGGTGCAAGGGCGCCTTCGCCGAGTACGTGTCCGCGCCCGAGGACCATTTCGTTCGGAAGCCAGCGAACATCACCTTCGAGCAAGCCGCGGCCGTGGGCGTTTCCGCCACCACCGCGCTGCAGCTTCTCCGCGACGACGGCAAGGTTCAGCCGGGCCAAAA
>VBJP01000166.1:5445-5874 GCA_005880165.1 Chloroflexota bacterium
GACCGGCGTGTGCAGCAGCAGCAACATGGAGCGGGTCCGCTCCATCGGGGCTGACCACGTCATCGACTACACCCAAGACGACTTCACGAAGGGCGCGGAGCGCTACGACCTCATCCTCGACAACGTGGGCAACCACTCGATGTCGGAGACGAGGCGAGCACTCACCCCCAACGGGACGCTGATCTCCAACGGCGGGGGCCATTCTGATGGCAAGCTCGGTCGCACCATGCGAACCATGCTCGTCTCGATGTTTGTGCGTCAGCAGGCCAGCCCTACGGTCAAGAGTCAGAACCACGACGACCTGGTCGCCCTGAAGGACCTCCTCGAAGCCGGGAAGGTGACGCCAGTCATCGCTGGGACGTACCCGCTCCGTCAGACCCCTGCGGCGATCGCTCATGTCGCGGCTGGACACGCGCAGGGCACCGTCGT
>VBJP01000167.1 GCA_005880165.1 Chloroflexota bacterium
CCGGCGATCGTCGACCGGACTGGCAGGCGGCTGCCCCCGCCTGGTCGACACGCCCTCCGGTCGACCGACCCCGGGTCCACGAACAAGGTCCGGGCCTCGCGCCAGTCGCCGCGGTCGCGCTGGTGGTCGGTATCGCGTCGGGAGCCCTGTCGTCAGTGGCTGTTTCGAACATGCTCCACTCCAATGTGACCCCGACGGCATCCGGTTCGCTGACCAACGTCACCGGCGGGTCGGTTCGCATCGACGAGTCGTCTGCGGTCACGGAATCGGTCAAGAAGGTCGCCCCGGCGGTCGTCACCATCTCGTCGAGCTCGAGCAACCCGCTCGGTGGAGGCAGCGGCATCGGCTCGGGCTTCCTGTTCGACCCGCGCGGGTGGATCCTCACCAACCGCCACGTCGTGTCCGGAGCCGATGCGCTCACCGTGCGCCTCAACGACACGCGCACCTTCCCGGCGAGGGTGTACGGCATCGACACGCTGACCGACCTCGCGATCGTCAAGATCGAGGCCACCGGCCTGCCAGTGGCTCATCTCGGCGTCTCGTCCGGGCTGCAGCAGGGACAGATGGCGATCGCCATCGGCAACCCGCTGGGAACCTTCGAGAACAGCGTGACGACCGGTGTCGTCTCCGGGCTCGGCCGCCAGATCACCGCCGGTGATGCCGGCAACCAGAGCGCTGAGCAGCTGAACAACCTGATCCAGACCGACGCCGCCATCAATCCCGGGAACTCGGGGGGTCCGCTCGTCGACAGCGGGGGTCATGTCATCGGGATCAACACCGCCGTCAGCCAGAACGCGCAGGGGATCGGCTTCGCCATCCCCATCGACGTGGCCAAGCCGATTCTTGCGCAGGCCCTGGCAGGCAAGCCGCTGGCGCGTCCGTGGATCGGGGTCTTCTACCAGCCGGTCACCAAGCAGCTGGCCGAGTCCGAGCACCTGTCGGTCGACTACGGCGCGCTCATCGGCTCTTCGGATCCGTCGAGCCCGGCGGTCTTTCCAGGCAGTCCGGGGGCATCAGCCGGCCTGCGGTCGGGCGACGTGATCGTCAGCATCGACGGCCATCGCGTCGACCGCGACCACGACCTGTCGACCCAGATCCTGCCCCACCTGCCCGGCGACTCGATCTCTCTGCAGGTCCGGCGCGGTGGAAGCTCGATCGAGGTCAAGGTCAAGCTCGGGACGCTTCCTGCCCAGAGCGGCTGATCCGCCGACCCGGCCCTCAGCCGGTCGGCCTCCGCTCCTGTGAGCCAGGTCAGGTCCGCTCCCGGTAGATCGCGACCTCCACCGTCTCGAATGGGCCTGGAAGCGGGGCGCGTGGCTTGCGCACGCGCACCTCGACGGCCGTGGCCTCGGTGCCGGCCAGCACCGCGTCGGCGATGGTGCCGGCCAGCGACTCGATCAATCGGAAGCTCTGGCCCTCGACGATGGTCCCGACCATGCTGAAGAGCGCCGAGTAGTCGATGGTGTCGGCCAGCTCGTCGCTGACCGAGGCGCCTCTCAGGTCCTTGTGCAGGTCGACGTCGACCTCGAATGGCTGCGGCTCCAGGCGCTCCTCGAGGGTGACCCCGTGCCGCGCCAGGAAGAGCATGCCGCGCACGCTGATGCGGTCACGGCTGCCTGATCCCTCCATCGCGCAAAGGCTAGCGCGGATGGAACCGCACGATCGCGTCGGCGACGCGCACCGTGCGCGCGATGTGTGCTACGTCGTGGACCCGCACCACGTCCGCGCCGCCGGCGATGGCGAGCGCCACGCTGGCGGCCGTCCCCTCGACCCGCTCGTCGACCGACGCGCCTCCCAGGATCTCCCCGATGAACCGCTTGCGGCTGGTCCCCACCACCAGCGGCAGGCCAACGGCCTCTCTGATCTCCCGCAGCCGATGGAGAAGCTCCAGGCTCTGCGCCGTCGCCTTCCCGAAGCCGATGCCTGGGTCGACCAGCAGCCGCTCGCGTGGCACCCCGAGGCGGATGGCATTGTCGGCTGCCTCGCGGAGTGAGGCGATGACGGCCGCAACCACGCCGTCCGGGTAGCTGGCGCCCTCCTGGTTATGCATCACGATGAGATGTGCCCCGGCAGAAGCGGCGGCTTCCGCCGTCCCGGCGTCGCGCCGCGCGCCCCACACGTCGTTGACGATCGCGGCGCCGGCCTCCAGAGCGGCGCGGGCGACCGGACCATGGCTGGTGTCGATGCTGATCAGCGCGCGTCCGGCGAGCTCGCGCGCCAGCGCGGCGACCACCGGGACAGCGAGCGCCGCCTCCGATTCGGGATCGACCGGCGTCCGCTCGCCGTACACCGATGCGGGTCGCGTCGATTCCGCGCCGACATCGAGGATCTCGGCGCCCGCCGCGACGAAACCGCGTGCCTGCTCGAGCGCCGCCGACACGATCTCCCCCTCGCTCCGGCCTGGCTGAGCGAGCCCGTCACCAGAGAACGAGTCGGACGTGACGTTCACGATGCCCATCAGCCAGGTCCTGTCGCCGAAGACCAGCTGAGGACCGGCTCGAGACACCTCAGGGCTCATCGCCGGTCAGCATGCCGCGAACGGCGCCGACCAGGTAGAGGGATCCGGCCACGAGGATGGGCTCGTCGTGGCGCACGAGGCCTGCAGCGGCACGCACTGCCTCGCCTGGCTCGCCCGCCAGGCGACCGCCACGACCGCCCATCGAGCGCCAGATCGCGAGCAGCTCCGCCGGGCTGCGCGCTCCCGGCTCGTTCACCGCGGTGAAGACCGGCCGCGGGCCGAGGGCGGCCAGCGTCCGCAGCACGGCGTGCACGCGCTTGCCACGCATCGCACCGAACACCATGGGCATCCCGCTGAGATCCAGCTCCGAGAGGGCTCGCCTCAGCGCCGCTGCACCAGCCGGATTGTGGGCCCCATCGAGCAGCACGCGACCGACGCCCAGGCGCGTTCCATCGAGCAGCTCGAGGCGGCCTGGCCACCGCACCCGGCCAAGCCCACGCCTCACCATCGCCTCGTCGATGGCAACCGGCCTTCCCCGCCGCAATCCGTCCTCGGCGATGGCATCCAAGACGGCGACGGCAACCGCCGCGTTGGCTGCCTGGTGACCGCCGAGCAGGCTCACTCTGACGCCACTCAGCAACCGGGATGGCGTCACCAGATCGAACACGATCCCTTCCCAGCCGCTGGCACGCAGCTGGGAGCGATAGGCCTGGTGCGGGCCCACCCGCCGCAGCGGAACCTCGAGAGCCGCGCAGCGCTCGATGACGGGCGCCAGGCCTCGTCCGCTGGCGCCGGTCACCGCCAGGTCACCTCGCTTGACGATTCCCGCCTTCTCGACACCGATCAGTGCCAGCGTGCGACCCAGGTACCGCTCATGGTCGTGCTGGACGTTGGTGATCGCCGCGACCCCCAGGTCGAGCACGTTCGTGGCGTCGAGCCGGCCGCCCATCCCGACCTCCACGATCGCCAGGTCCACCGATGAACGGGAGAGCTCCAGCATGGCGGCCGCGGTCAGCGCTTCGAATTCCGTCGGCGGACCCACGGCGGCGACGACCCGGTCGATTGCCGGCAGCACGTCGGCGATGGCGGCCGCGAAGCGCTCGCGGCTCACGGGCTCGCCGTTCACCGCGATCCGCTCCCGGTAGCTCACGAGGTGGGGCTTGGGCATGGTGCCGACCCGTTGGCCGGCCGCCTGGAGGACGCTGCGCACCATGGCCACCACGCTGCCCTTGCCGTTGGTGCCAGCCACCAGCGCCCCCCGCAGGCTGCGCTCCGGGCGGCCCAGCTCGTCGAGCATGCGCTCAACCCGTTCGAGCCCCAGGCTGATTCCGAACCGCCCCCGCGCCTGGAGCTCGGCGACCGCGGACGGGTAGTCGAGGGTCAGGTCAGTCGCCCTCGTCCTCGTAGAAGACGCAATCGGGGAAGGTCCCCGTCAGGCACAGGTCGGTCACATAGCCAGAGTCGAGGTGCACGCCACCGCGCAGCTCGCATCGGCTCACCACACCTTCCTGCTTCATCAGCGTCCGCAGCAATTGCGGAGCCTGGACCGGTACCCGCCCCCTGCTGCCGTGGGTCAGGTAGAAGTGCGGGCACGAGTGCCGGCGGGGTCGGGAGTAGCCGAGAGGCATGCCACGCCGCCCCACGTGCACCGTCAGCGGCTCGGCGGCCTCCGCGAACCGCTTCTCAGCGATCGCGCAGCGCCCGGGCTCGCAGTCCTTGCCGTTGTGACAGCACGCACGGGCGGGACCGATTCCCTCCACCGCCCAGAGCTCCCAGCACGGCCGGCGGAGGATGAACGCCGGGCAGCGGTAGCGGATCGAGAGGTCGCAGTTCTCGACCTCCCAGCACATCGTCCGGCGATCGCCGGCGCGTCGCTCCGGCGAGAACGCATTGCCGACCTGTCGTCGCTCAGGTCCCGTGCGTCGCTCAGTCTTGATGATCACGGGCAGCAGCTCCTCCCTGGACCGCTGGAGTGTAGCGGCCCGCACCGGCCGATCGTGCCGAAGCGTGGTGCGTGGACGCGCCAGCCAAACGTACGGGCCGGTCCGTCGGACCGGCCCCATCGGTGTAGCAAGCCAGGCGTTCCGTGGCCTGGGCTAGAGGAATGCGGCGAGCCGTTCCTCCATCGCCTCCTGTGGCATGTAGCCGACCAGGCGGCTCGCCTCGCGACCGTCCTTGAAGACGATCAGGGTGGGGATGCTGAAGATGCTGTAGCGCATGGCCAGCTGTTGGTTCTCATCGGTGTTGACCTTGGCGGTCGCCAGCTTCCCGGGATGGGCCTGGCCGATCGCCTCGACAACCGGGGAGACGAGGCGGCATGGCCCGCACCAGGGTGCCCAGAAGTCGACGAGTACCGGCTTCTCGGCGTTCAGCACCTCCGATTCGAAGGTCGATTCG
>VBJP01000172.1 GCA_005880165.1 Chloroflexota bacterium
TGGGTTCCCCACTGGTACGCCTTCCAACCGTTCGCGTTGGCGCCGCAAGCCTCGTTGACCCCGCCCGCGTTGTAATAGGTCGGGAAGATGTGGCCGTCGCGGTGCACGAGCCCACCCCAGGTGGCGTCGACGGCAGCCGCCGCTGTGCTCCAGGTCGGGAGGCTCGGGTCGTAGACCTGGTCCCAGGTGTCGTCGCGGATGTCGAAACAGGCGCCACTGGCGTTCACGCCGCCTCGCCAGTGAAGGACCTGGTACCAGGCGTAGTTGCGCACGACCAGCGCGCCGGATCGGAGCGATTGGGTCGTCCACGAGCCGATCCACTCCCGAGAGAGCACGTTCTTGGTGTATGACTTGAAACTGACGGTGTCGACCGTTCCGCTGGCGTGCCGGAAGACGCGAATCGTCGATGGCGGAACGGTCTCCGACGTCCAGGCGCTGCACGACGAGCCGGCGACCGGTCCCACCAGCCCCGGTAGCAGGCCAACCATCAGCGCGGAGACCGCCAGGCAAGCGGCCGCGAAGGTTCGGCGAGGCATCGGTCGCGACGGTAGTCCGCACAGGACCGCACCCCAACCCACCTATGGTCCTAGACCGATGGTTGGTCCGCCCAGCGGTGTACCCGTTCGCGCAGGCGTTCGAAGCCGAGCTCGGCGCAGAGCGCAAGGAATTCCGAGCGCGGCACGCCGCGCCAGACAAGGTCATCGAGCGTACCGGTGATTGCGGCATCGGTGTTCAGGCGTGCGAGCCGCCGATACAGCATCACCTCGGCCTTGTGGTCCCGGAGCACGGCTGCGAGCTGGGAGGCGCCACGCAGGGGAACGTCCCAATCGAGCGGCGAGTCGGGGATCGCATCCAGATCTCCGAACCGCGCAAGGATCGCCGCCGAGCTGCGGGCTCCCCATCCAGCGAGCCCGGGATACCCGTCCGAGCTGTCGCCGACGAGGGCTAGGTAGTCAGGGATCGACGCGGGAGGGACCCCGAATTTGGCGAGTACGCCCGCCTCGTCGTAGGTCACGCGGCGGATCCGATCGCGGAGGACGATGCGGTCGTCATCGACGCACTGCGCGAGGTCCTTGTCGACCGAGCAGATCACGATCTGCTCGACCCGCGGGTCGCCGGAGAAGCGCGCGACCGCGGTGGCGATCGCGTCGTCGGCCTCGTCCTCGACCATCGCCCAGGTCTCGATGCCCAGCGCTCGTAACGCGCGCTCGGCATCGTTGAACTGGTCGAGCAGCTCTGGCGGCATGCCCACGCTCGACTTGTAGCCGGGGAACACGTCGTTGCGCCAGGACTCGATGACGTGGTCGGTGGCCGCGGCAACGTGGGTCACGTCCGGTTCGCGCAGGAGGGAGAGCATCGAATCGATGAGGCCGTGTACGGCGTTGACCGGCCGCCCGTCGGGCGCGAACTCCATCTGCCTGCCCGGCGAGTAGAAGGCGCGGAACAGCTCGAAGGTCGCGTCGACCAGGTGCAGCTTCATGACTCGTCCAGGGGCATCTCCATCGCGCCCGTGGCCGGAGCGAACCCGGCCCGCTCGTAGAACGGGATGGCTCGCTTGCTCGGCCACAGGAGCAACGTGTCGAGGCCCTCGCTCCGGGCAGCGGCGATCGCGACGTCCATCACCGCCCTTCCGATTCCGTGGTCACGCCATGCCGCATCGACGTAGACGTTGGTGATGTAGCCCCAGGCTGCTGGGCGGGGATACGGCCGCGGGACCTTGTCGATCCGCTGCAGGAATGCGGTGGCGATCAGCCGCCGTGCCACATCTGGATCGTCCGCGACCCAGATCGCCCAGCGGCCGCTTGCCAGGTACCGCCGCAGCTCCGAGGCCATCCGCCGCATGAAGCCTTCGTGCGGCTCGGTGGGCTGGCGTTCCTCCAGGGAGAACTCCCAGCGCAGCCGGGCGATCTCGTCGGCATCGCCGGCGGTGGCCGGGCGAATCCGGGGACTCTCCACGCGGGCATGGTAGGCGCCGATAAGCGGGTGGTAAGCGCGCATGTGCCAGGCTCGGTGCCGGCTGGAGGTTCGGCGCGGGCGCGTGCCCTGCGAACGACCGTGGCGACCCGCTGCCACGGTGCCGCGCCGAGCCTCCGGCCGCTCCTCAGACCGCGAGCGGCTCCCGGTACTCGCCGTAGACGCGGCGGAGGACGCCACACATCTCACCCAGCGTTCCGTAGGCGCCGACCGCCTCGATGATGGCCGGCATCAGGTTGACGTCGCCGGCGCGCGCCTCGGCCTCCAGGCGGCGCATCGCGGCTGCATGCAGATCCGTGTCGCGCTCTGCGCGCACGCGCACCAGCCTGGCGAGATGCCGCCGCTCCTGCTCGGGCGTGATCTCGAGGAGCGGGATGCGTACCTCCTCGTTCGGATCGGCGTAGCGGGTGACGCCCACGATCTCGCGCTCGTGCCCCTCGATCTCCCGCGCCTGCTCGTAGGACGCATCCGCGATCTCCGCCTGGGGGAACCCGGCCTCGACCGCCGCGACCATGCCACCCATCTCGTCGATGGAGGCCAGGTAGCGCCAGGCGGCCTGCTCGGTTTGGTTGGTGAGCGTCTCCACGAAGAACGAGCCGGCGAGCGGGTCGACCGTGTTTGCGGCGCCTGACTCCTCGGCGATGACCTGCTGCTGACGAAGGGCGAGCAGGGCGGCCTCTTCCGACGGGACCGCCCACGCCTCGTCGTACGCATCGGTATGCAGGCTCTGCGTTCCTCCCAGGACGCCCGCCAGCGCCTGGATCGCCACGCGGGTGAGGTTGTTGAGCGGCTGCTGCGCGGTCAGCGAGACGCCCGCCGTCTGGGTGTGGAACCGCATCCAGGTCGATCGCTCATTCTCCGCGCCAAACCGCTCGCGGGCGAGCTTGTACCAGATGCGCCGCGCCGCGCGGAACTTGGCGATCTCCTCGAAGAAGTCGTTGTGGCTGTTGAAGAAGAAGCTGAGCCGCGGAGCGAAGTCGTCGAAGCGCAACCCGCGCGCCATGGCGTCCTCGCTGTAGGCGATGCCGTCGGCGATCGTGAACGCCAGCTCCTGGACCGCGGTCGATCCAGCCTCGCGAATGTGATAGCCGCTGATGCTGATCGTGTTCCAGCGCGGCATCTCGCGCGTGCCGAACTCGATCGTATCGGTCACCAGCTTCAGGCTGGGGGAGGGCGGGAAGATGTACTCCTTCTGCGCGATGAACTCCTTGAGGATGTCGTTCTGCAGCGTGCCGGCGAGCTCGCCCCGCGGAACCCCCGCCTTCTCCGCGGCAACCACGTACATCGCCCAGATCATGGCCGCCGGGGAGTTGATGGTCATGCTGGTGCTGATCTCGTCGACCGGGAGCCCGTCGAGCAGGATCTCCATGTCCGCCAGGCTGCTGACCGCGACCCCGCACGTCCCGAACTCGCCGGCGGCGTGCGGATCGTCGTGGTCGTAGCCGTACAGGGTGGGCATGTCGTAGGCGATCGAGAGCCCGGTGCCGCCGGCGCCGATCAGCTTCTTGAAGCGCTCGTTGGTGTCCTCGGCGGTACCGAAGCCGGCGAACATGCGCATCGTCCACAGCCGCCCGCGATGGCCGGTGGGGTGGATGCCGCGGGTGTAGGGCGGCTCGCCGGGAAGGCCAAGGTCGTCGAGCTCATGCCAGCCGTCCGCCACATCCGGCTCAGCTTGTTTTCGGAAACGGTATCGAGGCCGATCCCGGTCGGGGTCGTTGGCCGGGTCATACAGGTCTTCCGGGGTGTAGACGCGATTGATCTCGACGCCCGATTGGGTGATGAACCGATGCCGCCGCTCGGGCGACTTCTCCAACGCCGGTCGCAGGCGCTCTTCCTCCCACTGGCGCTGGTGGTCAGCCCATCGGTCAAGCTTGCTCACGCGTGAATCTTCGCGGTTCGCCCGATGCCGCCGCAAGCAGCCGCCCGCGCCGGCAGGCACAGCCTCCACCCGTCAGTCGGGGACGGCTCGAAGCTGGAGCTACGGGTACAGGCCGCGCAGGGTCGTTGCGTCGGCGACGCGCTTGACCGCGAGCATGGTCGCGGCGCTGCGCAGGTCCACGCGCTGCTCCTCGGCCATGGAGACCACTCCCTCGGTCGCGTCATCCATGATCCGATCCAGGTTGTCGTGGATCTCAGCATCGGTCCAGAAGAAGGACTGCATATCCTGGACCCACTCGAAATAGCTGAGCACCATCCCCCCTGCGGTGCACAGGATGTCGGGTAGCACGGGCACGCCCCGATCGATGAGCACCTGCTCGCCCTCGGGCGTGGTGGGCCCGTTCGCCGCCTCGACCACGATCGCGGCTCGAATCCGCTCGGCGATCGGCCCGGTGATCTGGTCCTGGAGGCCCGCTGAGACGAGCACCGCGCAGTCGGTCTCGAAGATCGCCTCGCGCTCGATGGGCTCGGTATCGAGCAGGTCGGCGATGCCGTCATGCTCGCGCATCCAGGCGACGGCCCGGTTGACGTCGATCCCGCGCTCGTTGCGCACCGCATGCTGGTCGTCCGCGATGGCCACCACCAGCGCCCCCGCGTCCTGGAGCGTCTCGGCCAGGCTCGACCCCACGCGTCCGAAGCCCTGGATCGCCACCCTGGCGCCGCTCAGGTCGATCCCGCGCTCCCGGGCGGCGGCCACCGTCGCCCGAAACGCGCCGCGGCT
>VBJP01000173.1 GCA_005880165.1 Chloroflexota bacterium
GGTCGCACGTCACCGCCGCGGCTGGTGCTGCTGCCCGGGAAGGAGACCTTTCCGAAGTTGGCCGGGTGAGCAAAGGTCTCCCGGATGATGATCCGCACCTCGTCCCGCGAGAGGATGGTGATCGCCGCCTCGTACCGGTTGCCCCCGGCCATCAGCTTGACCAGCCGGCTCCCGATGCGCGGCTCGACCTGACCGATCTCCTCCTCGCCCACGTTCGCCATGAGGTGATCGCCAGACCGCGTCAGGACGACCTGGTCACCAGGTGTCAGCGGCGCGAGCTTGTCCGCGCTCGCCAGGTTGATCAGCCGGGCGTGGCCGGTCTTGCCCATCTCCTCGATGAAGAGAGCCGCCGGCGCCTTCTCCGGCTTGCCATCACCAGCGACCGCTTCGGCGGCCTCCGGCTGGCGCTCCGCGAGGAGGCGCAGTCGTTCGACGTTGCGCTCCGCGATGCGGTTGGTCGCGTCGCGGGCAAGGGCGTGCTCGTAGGCTTCCAGCGCCTCGGCGTGGCGGCCAAGCTCGGCCAGCGCCTTGCCCAGGCGGTTGTACGCGTCCGTGTCGGGACCGAGCTCGAGGAGCTCACGGTTGGCCTCAACCGCGGCGTCCCAGTCGCCGTGCGTGGCATTGCCAATCGCCTGATCGGCGAGCTGCCGCCGCTGGCGGTTGGCGGCCTCCACCTCACCAATGGTCATGGACTCTGCTCCCGTCTCCGGGTGGTTCGCATGTAAGGAATGCCCTCGGCGCAGGGCAGCCCCGGCCAAAGGCGCCTTGTTGTAGCACCGGCCCCACGGACTGTCAACGCGCGCAGCCGAGCGCCATTCCTGCGCCGGTGGGAACGCGCTCCCGCGCTGGGTTCAGGCCTGGGCCATCAGGATCGCGACGATCACACCAAGCAGCGCCAGGCTTCCGAACTCGAGCGCCACCGAGCGCGGGGTGGCGCCGCCACCCAGCGAATCGGCTGCGCCACCCCAGACGTAGAAGGCGAGCGCCACGAGGGCGGGGCCGACCAGGCCGGGAATGCGGAGCACCACGACCGCGACGGCGACCTGGCCGATGGCCAGCCCGTGCAACAGCGCCTGTCCCACCGCCTGGACGCCTCCCTCACCTCGTGCCTCGGCGTTGCGTAGTGCCAGCACCAGACCGATGAGCAGGACCAGGCCTAGCGGTGGTGGCCAGGCGTCATTGCCCAGCAGACCTGCGATCCCCGCCGCGGCGGCGAACAGGATGGCGGTAAGCGCCAGGTCGAGCGCCGTGCGCTCAGCCGTTTCGAACGAGGCCCGGAGCTCGAGCCACAGCACCGCCCACAGCATCACCGCCAGGAGCGGCACGAAGAGCAGCGACACACCGCCGGGGATGAGGCGGCCTGCGAGCGTGGCGCTGACGCCGGCCAGCGCCAGCGTCGTGTAGCGCCCGATGCCCAGGCCCGGACGCGACGGTCCCATGAGGGCCACCGCGCCGAGCCCTCCCGCAGCCAGCTGGATCGCAACGGCAACCGCGAGGACGAAGGGACTGGCGAGCCAACCGACCGCGGCAGTCACGGCGAGAACAATGGACAAGGCGATGGCCTGGGGACGGTCGACCCGCTGCAGGGCAGCCGGAACGCGGCGACCAGAGAGCATGCGAGCGATCATTCGACGAGCTTCATCAGGTCCGCCGCTCCACGGGTATTGGCGACCTGATCGGCGGTCAGCCAGGCGCGGCGCGCCATCGAGACCCCGTATGCCAGCTGCGGCAGCTCTTCCGTCCGATGCGCGTCGCTGGCGACGACCAGGCGGGCGCCGACGCGCGCCGCAGCGCGCGCGAGGTGCTCGTCAAGGTCGAGGCGCGGGCTACCGTTCATCTCGAGCAGCGTACCGGTTCGCGCCGCGGCTTCGAAGACGCGGGGCCAGTCGAGACCCAATGGATCGCGGCGGTTGACGATCCGGCCGGTCGGGTGGGCCAGGATGTCCACGTGCGGGTTCTCCGCTGCGGCGAGGGCGCGACGCGTGAGCTGGTCGCTGGGCTGACCCCGACCGGTATGGATGCTGGCGATCACCACGTCGAATCGCGCGAGCAGCTCGTCCGGATAGTCAAGCGTGGCATCGGCGCGAATCTCGAGCTCGGTCCCGTGAAGGACCCGGAACGGCCCGAGCAGCGAGTTGACGCGCGCGATCTCGGCGCCCTGTTCTTCGACCCGGTCCGGCGAGAGGCCGCGCGCGATCCCGAGTGAGGGCGAGTGATCGGTGAGCACCATGTAGGCACGGCCGAGATCGCGCGCCGCGCGAGCCATCACCTCGATGCTGTCCACCCCATCCGTCCAGTCAGAGTGGACATGCGTATCGCCGCGGACCTCGTCGAGGCGAACGAGCTCAGGCAGCTCGCCCGCCTCTGCGGCCTGGATCTCGCCGTCGTCCTCGCGCAGCTCCGGTGGAATCCACGCCAGATCGAGACGGGCGTAGACCTCCTCCTCTTCGGCGGCGAGAAGCAGCTTTCCGGTCTCGATCTCCTTGAAGCCCTTCTCGGAGAGCGATAGACCGCGGTCCAGGGCTCTCCCCCGCAGCGCGACGTTGTGGGCGGCGCTGCCGGTGAGATGGACGAGATGGGTGCCCCACGCCGATGGCGGGCAGACCATCAGGTCGATCTGCGGGCCTTCGTCCAGGGTGATGCTGGTCTTGTCGGTTCCGGCCAGCAGGACCCTGTCGACCCCGGTCAGAGCGTTGAGCCGCTCGAACAGACGACCAGGGTCGTCGACCGCAGCCAGCAGGTCGAGGTCACCGATCGTCGCCGCCCTGCGGCGCAGCGACCCCGCGGTCTCGATCCGGCGCACGCCCGGAGCCTCGCGCAGGCGGGCCAGCAAACCACCCACCATCTCGTCGGCGTCGTGCAGCAGGAGTCGCGTGCTGCGGCGATCGATGCGCGCGATCCCCTCGAGGATTGCTTCCTCCGTCCGCGACGAGAGACCCTTCAGGCCCCGCAGCTGTCCCTGCTCTGCCGCCGCTCGGAGCTCGTCGACCGAGGCGATGCCGAGCTCGTCATGCAGCTGCTTCACCGTGCGGGGACCCACCCCCTGGATGCGAAGCATGTCGAGCAGGCCAGCAGGCACCTGGGCACGCAGGCGCTCGTAGTACTCGAGATGTCCCGTCTCGGCCAGCTCTGCCAGCTTGGCGCTGAGCGCTGCCCCCGCGCCCGGGATGTGAGGTGGCTCCGCGCTCCGGTACCGCGCGGCCACGTCCTCCGGCCAGCGTTCGACTGCGTCGGCCACGCGACGGTAGGCGACCGCCTTGTAGACCACCTCGCCCAGGATCTCGAGCATGTCCGCGATCTCGTTGAAGATCCGTGCGAGCTCGCTGTTGCTGAGCACCGCCTCGCCGGAGCGGGGCGCGCTGCGCGGTCGAGGCATCGGTCGCCATTGTAGGAGCCGAGCACAGAACGACCCGCCCCCGGAATTCGGGAGCGGGTCGACTGGGCTATCGCGTTATCGGGTGTGAAGAGCTCGAGCCCTCATTCAGCGCTGGCGGCGCAGACGGGGAAGGACGAGGCCCAGGATCCGGCTCTCCTGCCGTGCCTGGCTCTGCCGTGCACGCCGGTGTTCGGCGGCCTCATCGCGGAGCTCGCTCTGCCGCAGCTCTGCGCTCTGGCGAAGCGCGGCGAGCAGCCCGTAGCTGATCGGGTTATTGGGCATCTCAGTTGCTCCTTGTTTTGCTCACGCCGGCCAGGAGGCCGGACAGATGATTGCCTCTAGATCGAGCGGGCCGGCCTGTCGTAGAACGAGGGCCGGCTGTCGGCTCCCCCACGGATCGCCGCCAGGTCTACCAGCAACAGGACCAGCATTACCAATAGCAGTTCCATCGGTCGCCTCCCGCTCGAGTTCGTAACTTGTGACTTGGTCTTTATCGGTTACATGCGCTAGTCTACCGGCCACCCTGTAACTTGTCAAGCCGTCTATAATGGTTACTACGATGATGAACACCCAGGATCTCTTGCCGGAACCGCCGCAGTCCGATGAGCTGTTCGTGACCTTTGCGAACACGCTCGCCTACACGCGCGGGGTTGCCTCCGACCTCGTCGCGGAACCCGAGGCGCTCCTCGGGTGGCTCAAGGAGAACGGCCTGATCAGCGAGCGCGGACGCGCGATGGAGGCTCAGCGGCTGCTTCGCGACCCGGCCGAGGCGCAGCGGCGGCTCGACCGATTCCGCTACCTGCGCGCGCTGGTGCACGCCATCGCGGAGCGGGTCAACGATGGCCATCGCCCAACGCGCGAGCAGATCCGCGACCTCAACCACATCCTGCGCCACGGCCTGCACTTCCATCAGCTCGTGTCGGAGGCGCAGGGGACGCGCTACTCGGTGGCGCAGGTCGGCGATCACCTCGACCAGGCCAGAGCTACCATCGCGAGCTCGCTCGCGAACTTCCTCGCGCAAGACGACCCGCATCGGCTGCGCACCTGCGCGAACGAGGGATGCCGGGAGGTCTTCATCGATCGTTCTCCGACCGGTCGGCGCCGCTGGTGCGACATGCGCACCTGCGGCAACCGCGCGAAGGTGGCACGCCATCGGTCTCGTACCCGCACGCTTCCTGCTCGAGCAGCCCGGCACTAGAATGACGCGGCTCCTCGGTGAGTTCACGCCGAACAGCAGGTCAAGTCCGCAACGAGGGATTCGCGAAGACCCCGTGGACGCCGGTTCAAGTAGACCCGACCCACGCGCGCGCTCCGGACGTCGGTCCGGGAGGACGGCCGCCTAGCACCCAGCCACGCGCTCCGCCCTTCGCGACCCACGACCACCCGCGCGCGCGCCACCGACATCGCGAATCGAGGTGGTCGTTCCATGCTCTTCCTGAGCCAGGTCATCGGCAAGCCGGTCCTCGACCGGCACGGAGAGCCGTTCGGCAAGGTCCGCGACCTGATCGTGGCACTGGGCGAGCAGTACCCGCCGGTGACCGGGCTCGTGGTCCGCGTGGCGAGCGGCCGGGACATCTTCCTGCCGTGGAGCGACGTCGAGGAGTTCGACACCTCCCGGGCCCGCCTGCACACCTCGAGCATCGACATCACCAGCTTCCGGCAGCGCCCCAACGAGATCCGCCTCTACCTGGACCTCCTCGACAAGCAGATCGTCGACGTCGAGGGGCGCAAGATCGTGCGGGTCAACGACATCCAGCTGGCCCCGGTGCGTGAGCGGCTGCGCCTGGTGGCCGTCGACGTCGGGTTGGCGGGCATCCTGCGCAGGCTCGGCCTGTCAGGCCCGGGAGAGGGCCTCGCCCGCGCCCTGCGCCTCCCGATCGAGAACTACATCGAGTGGGAGGAGGTCGATCCTGTCGAGTCGAGCGTCAGCTCGCTGAAGCTCCGCGTTCCGCACCAGGCGCTGGCCACCCTGCACCCCGCCGACGTGGCCCACATCGTCGAGCAGCTGGCGCCGCGCGATCGGACCGGCATCCTTGCCTCGCTCGACGACGAGCGCGCCGCGGACGTCATCGAGGAGCTGTCGGCCGAGGACCAGGTCGACGTGCTGGAGGCCCTTCCTCCGGAGACGGCGGCCGACATCCTCGACGAGATGGGTCCCGACGACGCGGCGGACCTGCTGGCGGACCTGTCCGAGGAGCGCAAGACCGAGCTCCTGGGGCTCATGGAACCCGAAGAGGCGAGCGACGTTCGAGAGCTGCTGACCTACGCCGAAGATACGGCCGGCGGGCTCATGACCAAGGACTTCATCACCATCTCGCCGGATGAGACGGCCCAGCGGGGGATCGACCGGCTGCGCGAGCTGCAGCCGGACGCGAACCACGTCTACTACCTGTATGTGACCGATGGCGAGGGAATGCTGGTCGGCACCATAACCCTGCGCGGGCTCATCATCGCCGACCCCGACACGACGGTGCGCGAGTTCACCCGTCCGGAACCGATCTCCGTCACGGTCGACACCGATGCCGATGAGGTGGCGCGCGCCATCGCGCGTTACAACCTGCTCGCCCTTCCAGTCGTGGACGAGGAGGGTCGCATGCAGGGCGTCGTCACCGTCGACGATGCGATGGAGCGCGCCCTCGGCGAGGGCTGGCGAAAGCGCCTGCCAGAGATCTTCGAGCCGGTCGAGGAGAAATGACACGGCTGGCGATCCCCCGTCCCCTGCGCCGGGCGCAGCGGTCGATCCGGGACCGGCTGCCGAACTTCCGGATCCACCGCTCGGGGATCC
>VBJP01000174.1 GCA_005880165.1 Chloroflexota bacterium
GGATTCGAGCCCACCAATCGGGAGTTCCTCATCACCCACACGCATGCCCACCTGGATGTCATGGTGGACGGCAAGGCCGTGCAGGTACCGGCCGGCATCGGGATCGACACCAAGGCCAAGGGCGTCACCGAGGAACCGACGGCGGACGGTACCGGCAAGGACTACCAGGTGTCCGAATGCCCCGAGCCATGCCTGTCCGAGCTGCACACCCACGACCCGGATGGGATCCTGCACAGCGAGTCCAAGGTCGCCAACCTGAAGCCAGCCAAGCTCGGCCAGTTCTTCACCGAGTGGGGCGTCCGCCTCGACGGTCAGTGCGTAGGCGAGTTCTGCTCGTCGAACACGCCGATTGCCGTGTACGTCGACGGGCACAAGGTGAGTAGCAATCCCGCCGATATCGAGCTCAAGAGCCACCTGGAGATCGCGGTCATCATCGGCAAGCCGCCGGACCAGATTCCGTCGAGCTGGGAGTTCCTCGAAAACCAGCCCTAGCGGCGCTTCTTCGCGAGCTTCACGACGCGTCGCGCACGCGCCTCGGCGATCGCCAGCCGCGCGGCATCGAGGGTCGCGAACGGTCCCAGCACGCGCGGCAAGCCGAGGTCGTCGTGCTCCTCGTCGTCGCGCACGTTCCAGCGTCCGTCGTTCTCGACGGCGAAGCGACCATCCTCGGTGTGGTAGCTGCCCGCCCGGTCTCGGATGAGCTTCTCATCAGCCATGGCTCGACCCCTAGCCATCCCCCCGCACGACCCACTGGCCGCGCCACGCGGGTGCGTCGAAGCGTGGGGCCCAGTACACCGTCTCGCGCCACACCTTCCCATCGCGCAGGTCCATGAGGTCGACGCACAGGTAGGTCACCCCATCCGGATACGTGACCTCCCACTCACCCACCCAGAAATCGCCCTGACCACCGACCCGCGCCAGGGTGCCGCTCGGTGTGGCGACGTACCGATCCTCGGTGCCCGCCACGCGCGTGATGCGCGACGTGGGAGAGCCGCCCGGATAGTTGCGGATGATCTGGTCGTACGAAGCCTCGTCCATGACGCTCTCACCCGACTGCGGCCAGTGCGTCCTCCACTCTGGATGGCGCAGGGCGGCCTGGCGTTCCAGGTCGCCCGAGACCATGGCCTCGACGTAGCGCCGCACGGCGTCCTCGTTGCTCATCGCTCGCCATTCTGCATCCGAGCGATCAACTTGCGTGGAGCCGTCATGCGGTAGCTCTGCTCGATGAGGTCAGCCGTGAAGTCCCAATCCGGATCGACCTCGAACGAGATCCCAATCCAGCCATGGACGCCGACATAGGGCGGCACGAAGTAGCGGCTCGCATCGGACTGCACCAATGCGTGCTGTGCGCCGGCTGGAGCCTTGCACCAGACCGACCATCGGCCCGCGTGGCGATCGTGGCGCATGGCGAAGATCTTGTCGCGCACTCGAAACGAGGGATTGCCGACGCCGCCGCCCTCGGTCGCCTCCGGGAACGCCAGGCAGATCCCGCGCAGGCGCTTCAGCAACGCATCCTGATCGGGCATTCGCCGAGTCTACGCCGCGCTTCGGCAGGCCTCGCTGGCAGGCCTCGCGGGCATGCCTCGCCGGCGGGCTTCGGCACCTCTCAGCGACGATCGCCGGCGACGCTGATCAATGGGCGGCGCCAGACGAAGGCCTCCGCCGGCAACTGCCGCAGTTTCGTCAGCGCCAGGCTGCGCAGCCCATCCCGCTTCCGCCCCCCCAGGCTGTCGAACAGGTCCGACTCGGATGCTCCAGCCACTCGACGCGGGCCTGCACGCGCTCGAACCCCGCTCGGCGCAGCTCCGCCGCGGCGGCTTCCGGGCCGGTGTACGGCCGGGCGTCGTGGTCGAGCGGCGGAAGGTCGACCTCGAGCTCGTCGAGTGCCAGCAGGAAGGCGTCGTCAGGCTCGAAGGGATTGCTCTCCGCCTGCCACGTCACGCAGGCGAACCGACCGCCAGGGCGCAGCACACGCCCGATCTCACGCAGGGCAGCAGCACGACTGGGCACCAGCTGGATCACGAATGAGGAGATGGCGACATCCATCGAGTCGCTCGCCACCGGGAGCCGATCGGCGCGACCCTGGAGCAGCCGCAGCCTGCGCACGGCGTCATCTCCAAGCTGATCGGCTCCATCGGCGGCGAGGTCGAGCATGCGCGAGGAGGGATCGACACCGGTCACCCGCACGCTCGGCCATCGTGCGAGCGCGGCCAGCGCCAGCGCCCCGGTGCCCGTGCCGACATCGAGGAGCTCGAAGCTCCCGTCTGCCCCGGCCGGCACGCCGACGCTGTCCAGCAGCCGTACCGCGGATGGCGCGATGACCGGTCCCCACCAGTCCCGATATGCGGCGGCATACCGGTCGTAGGGCGGCTCGAAGTCGTCGAAGACCAATGGAATCCCCTAGACCATGAACTGATCGTGGCGGGCGTAGAGCTCGGTCCACTCCTCCGCCGTCAGCTCGCGGCCGGAGGTGCCGATTTCGGCGAGCTCCTGGAAGGACCGCTCGCGAGCGACACCGGGTGCGAAGAGAATCAACATGGCGGCCCCGTCATCGGACTCGTTGCCGAAGGCATGGATTCCACCGGCGGGAACATGGATGAAGTCGCCGGTTGTGCCCTCCACCCATTCGCGGCCGTTGAAGAGTCGGATCTTGCCTTCGAGCACGTAGAAGGATTCCGAGAAGGTCCGATGGAAGTGAGCCGCCGGCCCACCGGCGTGTGGCTGCATCTCCCAGTGGAAGAGCCCGAACTGCCCACCCGTCACCGACCCGGGAGCCACGAAGCGTACCGATGACGTCGGCCGGACCAGCGGCGGGACCTCTGTCCGAGGGCGCCAGATGGCGCTCATCTCCCCGGTCGCTCCCTGGTAGGACATCGGCTCAACCCCCGGCGTATGGAGCCCCGATGCTACCCCGGCGGTGGGGTCGGCGACCGCGAGCGTCGGAGGGGTGTCAGTCCAGATGCTCGGCCACTCGATCGAAGAAGTCCCCAAGCGACAGACCGATGCGCTCGGCGAGGTAGGCGAGCGCCGGCAATGAAGCTCCTGCTGCGAGAGGCGCAGACGTCGCCGCTCCGTGCGAAGCGTTTGGCCCACGGCGGATGCGAAACGCGAGCGCGCTCCCCAACGGCCATGCTTACTAATAGTTGATTCCCTCACCCAAACGTCCTACCCTGCGCGAATGATCGGAGTGGGCACTGGACCGGGACAGGCGGGCGTGGTCCGAAAGGAGCTCCCTCATGCGCCTCCCTCGATTCAGGCTCGTCGCGGGATCCCTGGTGATCTCACTCGTTTCGTTGCTAGCCCTGGTAGCCCAGGCCTTGGCTACCAATCCCCCCAACCCCTGGCCGTGATCGGGTCCTAAGCTCGACCGACCTCACCCCCGTCAGCAAAACGCATCGCCGTCGGCGCGTCCTGTGCCCACTCAATTATTACGTCCACGATCGCGGGCTGGAAGAGCGACGTCGCAGACCGTGTCTCGGCAACGACGGTCTTCCGGATATCAGCGCCGAATGCGGAGTGCCTCGGCATAGAGCTCGGTCGCGGCTACGAGGTCCCCGCCGGAACGACGCATGTCCGCGAGCTGGCCGAGTGCCTCCTGCAGCTGTGCCTTCGACCCATGTTCACGAAGAAGGTCGACGGCTGCCTGCATGTGCTGCGCTGCCGCCTTCTCCTGTCCGCGCTCGCGGTCGATTCGCGCCGCGGTCTGCCGCGCGCCGGCCAGAGCGTTGAAATTGTCAGTCTCGTCGGCCAGCTCGATCGCGCGCGCGATCAGCATGTCCGCCTGATCGAGCTCGTGCCGCGCCAGCGCAACCTGGGCCTGGCTGTCCACGACGTGTGCCAGCAGGCGCCGATCGTCCATCCGTTCGAAGGTTGCCACCGCAGACGACAGCAGCTGGTCCGCCCGGTTGAGATTCCCCACCTGCAGGTAGGTGAGCGCCAGGCTGCCACTCAGCGCGGCTTCGTCGCGCTCCGCGTCGGCCGCGCGGTAGAGGGCCAGACTTTGAATCCCGGCGGTCACCGAGGCCTCCAGGTCGCCCGCCTCGCGATAGCTCATGGACAGTCCCGATAAGAGAGTCGCGCGCCTTCGAAGATCGAGGTTCTCGCTCAGGGCTCGAGCCTCTTCCATGTAGTCGATCGCACGGTGGTACTCGGCGTCGCGCATCTCAACGCTGGCGATCGCGACGAGCAGTCGGAATCGAAAGTCCGGGACAGGCTCTATGCCCGCTCTGGCCCGTTCCAACAGACCGGACAGCAGAGCACGCGCTTCGGCGGTGTTGTCCTGCTGAAAATGACCATAGGCGAGCCAGTAGCCGGCATCGGCGGCATCGAGCGGACGGTTCATCGCCCGGAAGAGCTCCTGTGCCTCCGCGGCAAGGCGAATCGCCTCGCCGCCGTGGTCGAGGCGACACAGAGCCTCGGCCATCCCGCGCAGGACCTCCGCTCGGCGCCGGCGGTCGGTCGCGCGCTCAAGCAAGGACCGATACCGATCGAGCGCCGCCTGGTAGTCGCCCGAAGCGAGCAGAAGGTCCGCGTCCAGCCGGCTGGCGCCCAGGTCATCGTCGCCGACGAACTCGCGCACCGGGATCCCGAGCCGCTCGGCGATAAAGGCCAGCGCCGCCATCGACGGCTTGGCATGTCCAAGCTCGAGGGCGCTGATGTAGGCGGCGGTGTATCGGCCCTTCGCCAGCTCGGCCTGCGTCTGCCCGGCGCTGAGCCGGGCCTGGCGAATCCGTGAACCGATCTTGAGGGCCAACGCCCGGTTGTCGACGACCGTGACTCTGCGCGTCTTGCGGGCGGTCCGCGGCATGGCTGCGACTATACCCTCCGACTCAAGCCGTACTCCAAGCTTCGGCCCGTTTAGCCGTCCGTCCTGCCCGTCGTCCTCCCCGGACGGCTCGCGGGCCACTCGACCGGGGCGCCAGCTCAGGGAGTCCCGGTCAGGCAGCATCCTAATACTTGGACACGCCTAAGATAGATACTTGTCGCGCTGCTACAGTTCCCACAGCCCCGTTCCGGTCCCGCGCACACCCTGGAGGCCCCCCTGTGCCGACCGTCACCCGCGTTCGCAAGCAGCTGGCCGCTGATGGCACGCACTGGCACATCGAGGGAGTGTGCACGGAAGACGGCACGCACTATCCTCGCGCCGAGGTCGCCACCCGGATAGACCGCGGCGAGGCCTGGTTCTCGAGTGGTGGCGGCGCAGAAACCAGGATCCGGACGATCGTGAGCTGCCCGATGCCCCCGTGTTCGGCCAGCCCGTACCTCACCACGGCGCCGGAGCACACCGCGGCCAACAACCTCGAGAACCTGCCCCGATGCTGAACGCCGGTACCTTCAGGTGATTCCGCGCGTTCGGCGCTGAACTCTAGCCTGCGGGGATGACGCCGTCCCCATCCTCGCCGGGCCGCCTGCACCTCGTCCTGCAGCCGACCTTCGAGGAGGTCTACGAGCCGGACTTCCTCTCCGAGACGCCGCTCATCCGGTTCGTAGCCTACGACCGGGAGCACCGGGTCTTCGGCTGGGTTCGCCTGGAGGCGGATCGGCTCACGGACCTGCTGAACAGCTGCGATGAGCTCCATCTCGAAGACGTCGAGATCGGCGGCCACGAGGACGGAACAACACATGCCGCAGAGGAATTCGTGATCAGCCGGCGCGAGCTGGTGGCCGTCCACGCCAGTGGACCGGCGGGTGACGAGACGCAGCGCCAGCAGACACGCATCTATCCGGTTGCGCTGCAGTCCGGCGACTACCTGATCGGCGGGCACCTCCATGTGGCATCGGGCGCAGATCCCATGGCGAGCGTGCAAGAGCGGCCGGCCATGATTCCGCTCACCGATGCCTGGATCGAGTACTGGGCCGGCGACGAGCGCCGGCATCGGTCAACAGGCACCATCATCGTCAATCGCGACCAGGCGGACTGGATCCGCCAGGTCACCGAGCGTGAGCTGCTTGCGGGTTACCTCCGTCCACTGCGATCGAGGTGAACAGCCGGCCCATCAGGAACGCCCAGATCGGAAACACGAGGAGGTAGCCGATTCCGCCGGCATAGCTGAAGGGGTGATTCATCCCTCCCGCGAGCAGACCGATGCCGGCGAGCGCCCACCCCACGCCGGTAACCACGCCAAGCCAGCGCTGCCATCCAAGCCACGATCCGGCCAGCAGGCACGCGCCAGCGATCCACAGCCCAATGACGACCTGGGCCACCGACTCGAGAGCCAGGCCGTCTGTTGCCGGCGCGCCATAGTCGAACGTCAGCGCGCCCAGGATGAAAAGGACGTGGAGGACGCCCCATCCCAGCATCGCGACCCAACCCGCCGTTTGAGCCGCGAGCGCGAGCGGCGTCGGCGTGAGGCCGCCCAATTCCCAGAAGGCGAGCATGAGGGGCCCGACCGCGAGGGTCATGACGAGGAGAGCCACGTCATTCAAGGTGCCCCATGGTTGGCCGATCGAGAAGAAGAGACCGATGGTCACCAGGCCTAGCACCGCCGCAACCGCAGCGAAGAAGGCGGCCAGCCCGGCGCGTCGAACGATGCCTTGCGTTCCCGAGCTCATGAGTCCGGGGACTGCGGCTTCAGATCCCCGACCGTGCGATAGAGGCTGCGGCCAAAGAGGACAGCGACCACCAGCGACACGATCCCGGCACTGAGATCCGCGCCTTCCCCGCTGCTCGGTCCAAGCGCCAGGAGCTCCAGTCCCTGGGCGAGGAGCGCGAGGCCCACGACACCGAAGGTGGCGCAGCCTGCTCCAGCAACCAGTCCATCCGGAAGGCGGCCGGGTCCCAGGGCGCCGCGGCGCCGCACCAGCACCCAGAGCCCCAACAGGACGAGGCCGAGTACGCCAGCGGCAATCCGGTACGTGACGGTCTCGTCCGCGTGATGCAGGGCAGCCGCTTCCTCACAGCTCGCATTCGCCGGGGCGTACTCCTTCAGCTCAGCGCAGCGGTCCGCGGTGTAGGTCACGTCCGGAAGGTCGCCCGCCACGAAACCCGCGCCGAAGGCCGCCTGCATGCCCGCCGCGACAACCCCGCTGACCCCGATCGAGAGGAATCCGACCCAGGCCAGGAACAGCACCGCAACTGCCAGCGCGCGGGTCGTCGAAGGTGCCATGCCGGAATTCTGCACTTGTGGCCGGGGTTAGCATGCCGGCGATGGCCGGTCTGGTTGCCACGGTGCACGTCGCTCGCGAGCAGTTCCATCTCACCTGGGACCGATCCATCGAGCCCATCGCGACCGTCGCCAGCGGCGACGTCGTCGAGTTCGACGCGCTCGACGCCTCCTGCGGCCAAATCACCGCGAGCTCCACGGTCGCCGACCTGGCCAACCTCGATTTCTCACGCGTGGATCAGGTGAATGGGCCCATCGGCGTCGAGGGCGCAGAGTCGGGCGACAGCCTCGAGATCGAGCTGCTCGACTTCAGCCCGGCGGACTGGGGCTGGACCGCCAGCATTCCCGGCTTCGGGCTGCTGGCCGATGACTTCCCGGAACCGGCGCTGCGCATTACCCGCCTTGGCGAACGAACGGCCGAATTCCTCCCTGGCTTGTCGATTCCTCTCGCCCCCTTCTGCGGCGAGCTGGGCGTCGCTCCTCGCGAGGAGGGCGCCTTCTCGACTATTCCACCCACCGCCCACGGCGGCAATATGGACACCAAGCACCTGACCGCCGGGACGCGCCTCTTTCTGCCGATTGGCGCACCGGAGGCCCGTTTCTCACTGGGCGACGG
>VBJP01000175.1 GCA_005880165.1 Chloroflexota bacterium
TCGAACCTGGATGTTCAGCTGCGCCGTCGTGATCAGCAGAACGGTCGCCAGCAGAAGAAACGGGAACGGCGAGGCCGGCAGTCGCGTTTGCCTGCGCCCGAGGAGGATGCCGAGGCCAATTCCCAGGAAGCTGGCCATCAGCACGAAGTTGCTGAAGAAGCCGACATAGGTGACCAGTGCCGGAATCCAGCGAATCAGGATGAGCTCGACGAAGAGGAGGGTGAAGCTCGTCAGGAAGAGGCGGAGCGCCGCGCCCCCCAGCGCCGGGATCGGCCGGATCAGCGGCTGTAGCGTACGGCCCAGGCCCGCAAGCACGATCGCCATGCTAGCCGACGAAAGGTCCGCTGGGCTGGACATCGGATCCCTGGTCGTATACTTGATCAACAATCCTCGACCCGGGGCGGGCGCACCCGTCCGGCGCCGATCTCGACGAACGCCGCGCCTGGCAGGCGCGGATGACGAAGGAGGCGCATTCCGTGTCCGGTCCGTCCCCCACGGTCGACCCCGCCGCCTCGCGCGCGACGCTTCGCGTGCGTGATCGGTCCTATGCCTACCACCGGCTCGACGCGGCCGGCGTGCCAGACCTCGCGCGCCTGCCGTTCACCGTCAAGATCCTGCTCGAGAACATGCTGCGGCACGCCGCATCTGGCGCTGGACTGGTGGACGCCAACGACATCCGCGCGCTGGCCACCTGGGACCCAGCGAACCCGGGCGAGTACGAGCTCCCGTTCATGCCGGCGCGCGTCATCCTCCAGGACTTCACCGGCGTCCCGTGCGTGGTCGACCTCGCCGCCATGCGGGACGCCATGGCCGAGATGGGCGGCGACCCGGCCCGCATCAATCCGCTGGTTCCCGCCGACCTGGTGATCGACCACTCGGTCCAGGTCGACCAGTACGGGACGGAGGCGGCGTTTCTGATCAATGTCGAGCGCGAGTACGAGCGCAATGGCGAGCGTTACGCGCTCCTGCGCTGGGCGCAGCAGGGCTTCCGCAACTTCCGGGTTGTGCCGCCCGGGACCGGCATCGTCCACCAGGTGAACCTGGAATTCCTGGCGGACGTGATCAGCGCGCGGCCGGACGCGTCCGGCGAGCTCACCGCCTTCCCCGACACGCTGGTCGGCACGGACTCACACACGACCATGATCAACGGGCTCGGCGTGGTCGGCTGGGGCGTCGGGGGGATCGAGGCGGAGGCGGCCCTGCTGGGCCAGCCGCTCTACCAGCCCTTGCCGGTGGTGGTCGGGTTCCGCTTGGATGGCGAGCTGCCATCCGGGTCGACCGCGACGGACCTGGTCCTGACCGTGACCGAGATGCTGCGCAAGCACGGTGTCGTCGGCAAGTTCGTGGAGTTCCACGGGGCGGGCCTCTCGCGCCTCTCCGTAGCCGACCGGGCCACGATCAGCAACATGAGCCCCGAGTTCGGGGCCACCGCCACCCTCTTCCCCATCGACGACGAGACGCTGCGCTACCTGCGCATGACCGGGCGGTCGGAGGAGGTGGTCGACCGCGTCGAGGCGTACGCCAAGGAGCAGGGCCTGTTCAGGACCGATGCCTCACCGGAGCCTGCCTTCTCCGAGTCCCTGAGCCTGGACCTGGGCGCGGTGGTGCCGTCGGTGGCCGGTCCACGGCGTCCGCAGGACCGTGTCGCGCTTCGCGACCTCCGTGACAACTTCCGGACAGCCTTCGCCAATGGGCTCGTGCCGGCACCGGACCGCGTGTCAGAGGCAAGCGAGGAGTCCTTCCCGGCGAGCGACGCGCCAAGCCATGAGGCCCCGGCGGCAGGCGCGGATGAGGCTCACGAGCCCGCAGCGGCGCCAGTGCCGGCGCCAGTCGCCGCGTCCGCGGAGCTTGACTACAAACCGGTCCAGGTCCAGATGGACCGCGAGCAGTTCGAGCTCCGTTCGGGATCGGTCCTGATCGCCGCCATCACCAGCTGCACGAACACGAGCAATCCGAGCGTGATGGTGGCGGCTGGGCTCGTCGCCCAGCGCGCGGTCGAGCTGGGCTTGCGCACTCCGGCGTGGGTCAAGACCTCCTTCGCGCCGGGCTCCCGGGCGGTCACTGATTACCTGACCGATGCCGGCCTCATGGAGCCGCTCGAAGCGCTCGGCTTTGACCTGGTTGGCTACGGCTGCACGACCTGCATCGGCAACTCCGGGCCACTGGCGGAACCGATCGCGGCCGCCGTCGAGTCGAACGAGCTGGTTGGCGTCGCGGTCCTCTCCGGCAACCGGAACTTCGAGGGACGGATCCATCCTCTGGCCCGTGCCAGCTATCTGGCCTCCCCGCCCCTGGTGGTGGCCTTCGCTCTCGCCGGCCGCATCGACATCGATCTCACCAACCAGCCGCTCGGCGTCGGTCCGGACGGCAACCCGGTCTACCTCGTCGACCTGTGGCCGAGCCCCGAGGAGATCGCCGACGTCGTCCTGCGGCGGGTGCGATCCGAGGTCTTCACCCGCAACTACGCATCGGTCTTTGACGGGGACGAGCGCTGGACGTCGCTGCCCGTGCCACCCGGCGATCGCTACGCCTGGGATGCCGCCAGCACCTACGTCGCGCGGCCGCCGTTCTTCGAGGGAATCTCCCTCGAGCCGGAGCCCGTCCCGGACGTCGTCGACGCGCGCGTCCTGGTGATGCTGGGCGACAGCGTAACGACAGATCACATCTCACCGGCGGGAAGCATCGCCCGCACCTCACCGGCGGGGGAGTGGCTGGTCGAGCGCGGCGTCGACCCGCGCGACTTCAACTCGTATGGAAGCCGGCGCGGGCACCACGAGGTGATGGCGCGTGGCACGTTTGCCAACATCCGCCTGCGGAACCTGCTCACCCCCGATGCGGAGGGGAACATCACCGAGCATCTGCCCTCTGGCGAGCGGATGAGCATCTTCGACGCGGCCGCACGTTATGCGGCCGAACGGACGCCACTCGTCGTGCTCGCCGGAAAGGAGTATGGGTCGGGGTCTTCACGCGACTGGGCCGCCAAGGGCCCGTTCCTCCAGGGCGTGCGCGCAGTCGTCGCCGAGAGCTACGAGCGGATTCATCGGTCCAACCTTGTGGGAATGGGGATCCTGCCGCTCCAGTACATGACCGGCGAGAACGCCACCTCGCTCGGCCTCACCGGCCGCGAGACGTTCACCATTCAGGGGCTTTCCGACAATCTGCGGCCGCGGCAGGAGCTGACCGTTGCCGTCCGGGACGAGAAGGGCAGTGAGCGGCAGTTCAGGGCGGTCGCCCGACTTGACGGGGAGATCGACGTTCGCTACTTCGCCAATGGGGGTGTCCTTCAGACCGTCCTGCGCAGGCTGGCAGGAAGCGAAGCGGAGGGCGACTGAGGAGCGCGAAATGGGCAGACTGATGATCCTCCCCAAGGTCCGGGATCCCAGGCTCGTCACGGTGCGTCGCGGCGGCAGCCTCCAGGACGATGACCACCGCCTCCTCGCGGTGTGGGCGGCCGACTGCGCGCAGCACGTGCTGCACCACTTCGAGCGAGCACGGCCGGGGGACGACCGTCCGCGCCGGGCGATCGGCATGGCGCGGGCCTGGGCGCGGGGTGAGATCACCTGGGCGCAGGCCCGCACGGCCGCCTTTGCCGCGAACGCCGCAGCCAGAGAAGTCACGGGCGCTGCGCGAGAAGCGGCGCACGCCGCCGGTCAGGCCGCCGCGGTGGGGCACGTGGCGGCCCACGAGCTGGGTGCCGCGGCCTACGCGATCAAGGCCGCCCGGGCGGCGCCTTCCGAAGGCGAGCGTGACGATGCTGGTCGCCGAGAGTGCACGTGGCAGCGCGAACAACTGCCCGACGAGATCCGGGAGCTCGTGCTCGACGACCAGCGGCTACGCAACGAGCTGTGCTGGTTCGCGTTCGATTGCTGACCTAGCTCGCTAAGGACCGTCGCCGCCCCGGCGATCACGTCGGCTCGACGCGTAGCCTCCTCCATGGCGGCCCGAAAGGCCCATGCTCGCAGGGCCGGCCGGATCGTTGCCCGGCCCACGCCATCGGTCTAGACTCAGCCGCGGACTGAACCGCAGCCTCCCCAGGAGTGCC
>VBJP01000070.1 GCA_005880165.1 Chloroflexota bacterium
GCAGTCCAGGTCGGCGCCGCCCACGTCACCATCAACCGCAACGACCACGTCCTCGTCGCTCAGCCGGACGGTCGTATCAAGCGCGGAAGCGACGGCGGGTTCTACGCGCGTGACACGCGATTCGTCTCCAGCTACGAGCTGACGATCGGCGGAAAGCGTCCGCAGCTGCTGAACGCCTGCACGGTCCGCTTCTTCTCGGCTCGCCACGTAATGACGAACCCGCGGCTGGTCACTCCGGAGCTCGAGCTCGAGGCCGGGAGCCTGGCGGTGACCTTGGCTCGCACCGTCCAGGAAGGGGTTCACGAGGACTACGACGTCGTGAATCACGCGCGCGAATCGGTCCGCTTCGAGCTGGCCATCGCAATCGAGTTCGACTTCGCCGACATGTTCGACGTGCGTGCCATTGGCCGCCACCGGGAGCGAAAGCAGGCTTCTCGGTCCTCAACGTGGTCCGAGGACCAGCACCAGCTCGTCGCGACCTACACCAACGGGCCGTTCAGCCGAGAGCTGCGTATCGTCTGCGAGCGGTCGGATTCGCAACCGACCTGGAGGGACGGCCAGATCGTCTTTGAGCTGGAGCTTGCCCCAAAGCAGCGATGGCACACCTGCGTTCGCTGGCTACCAGTGACCCAGCCGGGCGTGGTGGGGACGACGCTGGACTGCCGCACCCTCGAGCAGTCCCCTGATGGCGAGGCAGCCCTGAGCAGCCACGTCTCCCTGGCTACCGAGAATGGCACCGTTCAGCTCGCGTGGGATCGCGCGGTGATGGACATGGAGTCGCTCCACCTGGTCGATCCGAACCACCCAGACGACCTGGTGCCCGCCGCGGGCACTCCGTGGTTCCTCACGCTGTTTGGGCGGGACTCGCTGGTGACCTCGATGCAGGCGATCATGGGGTCGCCCGAGCTGGCGCGAGGGACGCTGGCCCGCCTCGCAGCGCTCCAGGCGACGGGAGACGATCCGGAGCGGGACATGGAGCCGGGCAAAATCCTGCATGAGATCCGGCACGGTGAGATCGCGGAGCTCGGCATCCTGCCCTTCCAGCCGTACTACGGGACCCACGACGCCACCAGCCTGTTCCTCGTCCAGCTCGCCCACGTCTACGAGTGGACGGCCGATCGGGACCTGCTGGTCCGCTACCTGCCCGCTGCCGAGGCGGCGATGGCCTGGATCGACCAATACGGGGATCGCGACGGGGATGGATTCCAGGAGTACGCCACGCGTTCCTCGAAAGGCTTCTACAACCAGGGCTGGAAGGACGCGCACGACGCCATCCCCGACGAGCACGGCGCTCGGGCAGGGCTGCCGCTGGCCCTCTGCGAGCTGCAGGGCTATGCGTACGACGCCAAGCTCCGCCTCGCGCAGATCTACGAGGTGCTCGACCGTGAGGAGGAAGCCGCCCGGCTGCGGACCGAGGCCTATCGGCTCTTCGAACGCTTCAACGACGCGTTCTGGTGGGATTCCGAGGGGACCTACTACCTGGGCCTCGACGGTGACAAGCGACCGATCCGCAGCGTGGCTTCCAACCCCGGGCACTGCCTGATGAGCGGCATCGTCCCGCGCGAGCGAGCGCGAAGGGTCGCCTACCGCCTGCTGGCCGACGACATGTGGTCCGGCTGGGGCATTCGCACGCTATCCGCGGAGCATCCGGCCTACAACCCGTTCAGCTACCACACCGGCACGGTGTGGCCGCATGACAACGCTACCATCGCCAGCGGGTTCACGCGCTACGGCCTGCGCGCCGAGACGGCACGCATCGCGCTCGGCATGTTTGATGCCGCCAACGCGTTCGCGGCCAACCGGCTCCCGGAGCTGTTCTCCGGTCTTCCGCGCACGTACGACGACTTCCCGGTGCAATACCTGGGGGCGAACGTGCCCCAGGCATGGGCCGCGAGCGCCATCTTTCGACTGGTGATGGTCATGTGCGGCATCCACGCTCGCCGCGAGCCGGGGCGCTCTCGGATCTACTTGAATCCGGCGCTGCCCGACTGGCTTCCGGAGCTCACCCTGCGGCAGATCCGCGCGGGAACGGGTCTCCTCTCGGTCCGTTTTGCACCGAGCGAGGTAGAGGTGCTCCACAACACGACCGGTTTCGAGGTCATCTCCGGCCCGCCCCCCGCGCGCAGCAGCCAGGTGGAGGAGGCTCTCGCCAGCTAGTCGACGCGGAGACGTGGTGTGCTACCCTATCGGCGCGCCACGTTGGCGCACCTTTGTGCGGCACGACGATTCTCCTCTCTTCGGTTTCGGCGAGACAGGTCGCTGAGGCCGCATGAGAGGAGATTTTTCATGCGGAGGTTTTCCAGACCATGGCCACAGGCACCATCAAGAAGCTGATCTCAGACCGAGGCTTCGGCTTCATCACCGCCGACGACGGGAAGGACTACTTCTTCCATCGCGACGGCCTGAGTGCGTCGCTCGACTTCGATCGCCTGACGGGCCGCGAAAAGGTCTCGTTCGACGTCGAGTCGAGCCCGCGCGGGCCGCGCGCCACGAACGTGCGCGCCGAGTAGTCGCCGAAAACCAGGAGGACCGGCCAGGCGGCCGGTCCTCTCTTTTTGCCCAATAGGGTCCCTAGATCGCGCGCATCCGATTGTTCTTGGCGGCATGCTCGACCTCGGCGAGGCCAAGCGCCTCGAGGAGCGGCGGCATGTACATCCCGAACCGCCCGCGCAGCCCCTTCTTGAGGCCGTACCAGCCCCCGACCGGATTCTCCGGCGATCGTCCCCAGGCTTCCACCGTGCCATCCGCCGCCGGCTTCTGCTCATCGGCGCTCCCCAGCGGCATCCAGTCTCCGTGCGCCTTGAGCATGGCGTGCAGGTCCTCGATCGCGCGCAACTGGTAGCGGAGCTGGGTCCCGCCGACCTGGCAGACGATCGAAGGCGGCTCCGAGCTTTCGTCCCGGTACATCGTGTATTCGGATGATCCGCTCGGGGTTCTGAGGAGCCATGGGTCCTCGCGGGTACCCGTTCCCTTCGTGCTCAGCTGGGCCACAACACTCCTCCGATCAGTAACGCGGCGAGTGTCCGACGCCGTGCCCGAGCGCGTCAAGGGAATCGGGGCCCACCACCCCTACCGGGCACCGAAAATCCCGGCCAGACATGGCCGGGCGCCTGCCGGAGCAGGCGCCCTGTTCCATGGACGGCTGGGCTGTTGCCCGCGAGGTTAGTCGCGCAGGTCGCGATGCCTACGCACGGTCACCGGACGCTGGAGGGCTCGACCGACGGCGATCAGCACCCCGGTTCCGAGCAGCGCCAGCACCAGGGTGATTGGCGGCTGCTGGCCGGTCGGTGCGAATGCGGTATTCGGGAGTGTGGTAACCCCACCTGGGCCACCCGCGGCTCCCTGAACGCCTCCGCTGACGCCACCACCGGCGCCTCCGCTGACGCCACCACCGGCGCCACCGCTGACGCCACCACCGGCGCCTCCGCTGACGCCACCACCGGCGCCACCACCGGCGCCACCAGTGGTCGGAGCGCATTTAACCCAGAACACCTTGTGCTTGATGTTCTGCGTGTTGCGTCCCTCCCAGAAGAGCTTGTAGTGGCCGTCGGGGAGCTGGTAGGCGCCTTCTTCGGGCTGGCGGTCTTCGCCGTTCTCGTTCGTCAGGTATGTGCCGGCCATGACCGTGCCTCGGTCACCGGTCGGCGGCCAGGATTCGATCCACCAGTCGCCTGCCTGTCCGGCATCGGCGAAGAAGAAGTGCAGGTGGAATGTGCACACGTGTGGCTGGTTCTTCACCTCGGGGCTCGGCTCGGTCGCGCCGTCGTGGATCTTGACGGTTCCGTTGTTTCCCGGGGCGTCGTGAGCGGTCACGATGCCGGCCCCAATGGCCAGCAGCGTCGAGGCCGCCAGGACTGCCATCAGTCGCCTCATCGCGGTTCTCCAATTCTGCTTTCGACGAGCGGCGAGACCGCAGAGCGAATGCCATCCTGGGACCCCCCTAGTACTTTCTGGGCTACCTGCAACGAATCTGCAAGGCCCTGCGCCGCGCGTGGTATGGAAGCGTAACGATGACCGGTGCGTCGGGTCACCGCGCCGCGGCGCCTGGCGCGACGCTCCAAGCCTGCCTTGGCGCGGGCCTCCACCTGACACGCATACATGTACCCTGTGACATCTAGACACATGGTCCCCAGCGGCAGATGATCTCTTGGCATGACCGCCAAGAACACCTCGTCGAGAATCCGGATTGGTCGAGCTGCCGAAGCCCTCGGTGTCAGCGTCGAAACGTTGCGTCGCTGGGAAGCCCAGGGGACGCTCTCCGTCACGCGCTCGGCGGGTGGCCAGCGGCTCATCGACGCGACTGAGCTGAGCCGTCGCCTGGCCGAGCGACGGCAGGCGCGGGGTGACCGGCCGGTCGTCGCCCAATCCGCCAGGAACCGCTTCACCGGCATCGTGACGCGCGTCGAACGCGACCGTGTCGCGGCGGTCGTGGAGGTGGTGGCGGGGCCGCACCGCCTCGTGAGCTTGATGACCGCCGAGGCGGCCGAGGAGCTGAACCTGCAGGTGGGCGACGAGGCGATCTGCGTGGTCAAGGCGACGAACGTCGTGGTCGAGGTGCCTGCGCGGGGCGGCGGTCAGGGTGCGCGCTAGGTGGCTCACCGCCGTGGTGGTTGCCGCTGTTTCGACCGCATGCTCGCAGGGCTCCAACGGAAGCGCATCGATAACCCAGGGGCGTCCGATCACGGTGCTGGCCGCCTCCTCCCTCCAGGCAGCCTTCACCGCCGCCGGCAATGCATACGCGGCCGCCCATCCCGACAGCACGGTGACATTCGGCTTCGACGCATCGAGCGGGCTGCGCGCGAAGCTCGAGGAGGGCGCCGCGGCGGATCTCTTCGCCTCCGCCGACGTGGCGAACGCGCAGCGTCTCATCGTGGACGGCCTCGCCATCGGTCCAGTCCGACCCTTCGCCGGCAACGGGTTGGCGATCGTCGTGCCACGCGACAACCCCGCCCATATTGAGACGCCCGCGGATCTGGCCAGGCCAGGGGTTCGGCTGGTCTCCGCGGGTGACGGCGTCCCTATCACCTCGTACGCCACGCAGCTGATCGACGACCTCGCGGGCCAGGTGGGCTATCCGCCCGGATACGCGGCCCTGGTGGCTGCCAACGTGGTGTCGCGCGAGGACAACGTCGCGGCGGTGGTGGCCAAGGTGGGGCTCGGTGAAGGCGATGCAGGAATCGTGTATGGAACCGATGCGCAGGCTTCATCCCGCGTGAAACGAATCCCCATCCCGGCCGCGGTGAAGGTGTCAGTGACGTACGCCGCGGTCGTCGTCAAATCCTCGAGGCAACCCGAGGCAGCACGCGCGTTCCTGAGCTTCCTGGCCAGCTCCCCGGGACAGGCGATCCTGGCCCGCTACGGATTTGTGACTCCATGAGGCACCTGCGTGCGTCGGGTCTGTGGCTGGTGGCGGCGATCGCCACCATTGAGGGGTCGCTGGGGTTGACGGTAACCAGCCGCGTGGTCATCGACGCGCTGGCCCTCAGCCTCGTCACCTCGGGCGCGAGCCTCGTGGTCACCGTCTGCATCGGCACGCCCCTCGCCTACCTGCTGGCACGCCGCCGGTTCCGCGGCTCGTGGCTGGTGGAGGGATTCGTGGACCTGCCCATTGTCCTGCCGCCCTCGGTGGCAGGCCTTGCGCTGCTCTTCGCCTTTGGTCGTCGCGGCGCCATCGGTCCTGCATTCGAGGCGGTGGGCATCGAGATCCCGTTCACCACCCTCGCCGTCGTGGTGGCCCAGACCTTCGTCTCGGCACCCCTCTTCGTTCGGGCCGCACGCGCAGGATTCCGCGACACAAACCGTGACCTCGAGGACGCCGCACGGGCCGATGGCGCCAGCGAATGGGCCGTCTTTCGCTCGGTGACGGTGCCACTGGCGAACGCGGCGTTGGCGGCTGGCCTCGTGCTGGCCTGGGCGCGAGCCTTAGGCGAATTCGGCGCCACCATCATGTTCGCCGGGAACCTCGAGGGACGGACCCAGACGCTGCCCCTGCTCGTGTACTCCGAGTTCCAGTCGATCGACGGCCTGGGTCGATCGACAGCCGCGGCGGCGGTGCTGGTGCTCGCGGCGCTGGCCGTCCTGGTGGCGGTGCGAGCGCTGCGCTGGCGGTCGCTCTTCGCCTGAAGCTCTAGCCGGGCTCGGGGGTGGGAGCGGGCAGCACGGGCGGCGGCTCGCGTTCCAGCAGGCGCCGAACGAGCTCTTCCGCCTGCTCGATGCGGAACGGCTTCTCCAGGATATGAACATCCGCGATCGAGGACATTTCCTCCTTGCGGGACCGCAGCTCCACGATATCGGCCGAGCAGAGAATGATGGGGACCTCGCGTAGCGTTCCATGTGCTCGGGCCATGAGCAGGATGTCCCACCCGGATGGTGCCTCCCTGCCGAGCCGGAGGTCGATGACGAGCAGGTCGGGGTCCGTGCTGGCGATCGCCTCGATGGTCGCAGTGTCCCCGTCGATGGGGTGCACGTCATACCCCTCCTGGGTGAGGAGGTCGTGCATGAGCTCGAGGAAGAGCTCGTTGTCGTTGACGACGGTGATGCGCGGAGGTTGATGAAGAGCGTTCACGCTGAGCGAGTCCGATCACTGCGCCGCTGCGATGACGTTGAAATGGGAATGCCTCTTGGGGGTATCGGCCTGCGAGCCCGGGGCTCATAGCATAGCGTGCACGGATCTCCATGCCCCGGATCCGTTGGGCCGGCTCCAGGCTGCCCATGTGCCCGCTACAGCGGCCCCGTCATGCTCAGAACGGTCGGAATGGCGGTGTCCGCGGTACGTGGTCGGGGCGACTGGATTCGAACCAGCGACCTCCTGAACCCCATTCAGGTGCGCTACCAAGCTGCGCTACGCCCCGACCGCCAGAGGTCCCACAGTTTACGCTCTGGCCAACCGTGGACCGCTGGGTGCCCGAATGCCTCGTTACGCACTGAACCGACGGGCCTTCGCTCACGCGCGACGGCTCATCGACGCGCGTCAGTACGTCCTGAACAGCGACTGGGGCGAGGTCCAGCCCAAAGCGGATGACGAGAACCGCTTCCTCGGGTCCCGCTCCTGGGACGAGTACGCCCTCTGGCACCTGGGTTTGACCGACGGAGCGGCCGACGGGACGAAGGCGCGCTATGCATTCGTGTTCGGCGACTTCCGCCGGATCCATCGGTCGGGCATCATCGCCTGCCACTTCCGGGCCGCAGAGTGGCGGCACAAGGAGATCGAGCTCGCCGCGCATCGGCTGCTCCAGTATCTCGACGCGAAGAGCGGCTGATCGACTGCGTCCCGTACCATCGGGCTGCATGCCAACGAAGCGCGTCGATGGCGGCCCACGGCGCCACCAGGTGAAGCCGCCAACCGGGACAGTCACCTTCCTGTTCACCGATGTCGAGGGGTCGACCCGCCTGGCCCAACGACGACCACACGATTACGAGCAGCTCCTCGATCGGCATCGGTCCCTCCTGAGGCAGTCCTTGGCGCGCCACTCTGGCTACGAGGTCGGCACCGAGGGCGACTCGTTCTTCGTGGCCTTCGCGAGCCCCGGTGAAGCCCTCCTCGCAGCCGCTGACGGGCAGCGCGCCCTGACCGCCGAGGATTGGCCAGCCGGGGCGGACGTCGCCGTTCGCATGGGGCTGCACCTCGGCGAGGCGACGGAACGTGACGGCGACTACGTCGGGGTCGAGATCCATCGCGCCGCGCGCATCGCCGCCGCTGGGCACGGTGGACAGGTCCTGGTTTCCGGAGCAGTGGTAGCCGTGGTTGGTGGCAGCCCGCCGGATGACTTCGGCTTCCGCGAGCTCGGGGAGTTCGGGCTCAAGGACTTCGATGCACCGACGCGCATTTACCAGCTCACGGGTGGCGGCCTGCCGACGGACTTCCCTCCGCTCCGTGCTCCGCCGGCCCGCCTGACAAACCTGCCGGAACGACGCTCAAGCTTCATCGGTCGCCGACAGGAGCGCGCGGCGGTTGGGCGAGCGTTGCGAGCCAGCCGCCTCGTGACCCTGACCGGCGCGGGTGGAAGTGGCAAGACGAGCCTTGCGCTCGAGGCTGCACGCGAGCACCTGACCGACTACGCCGATGGTGCCTGGCTCGCCGAATGCGCAGCGTTGCGCGATCCCGATTACGTCGCCACGACCGTGGGCCACGTCCTGGGGGTGGCCGAGGATCCCAACCGATCTGCGCGCGAGGCGCTGGCCGCCTACCTCTCGCGTCGACGGGTGCTGCTTGTGCTCGACAACCTCGAGCAGCTGCTGCCGGAGGTAGCTCTCCTTGTGGACGACCTCCTCGAGGCGGCTACCGGGCTGCGCGTGCTTGCGACCAGCCGGCAGCCGTTGCACCTGACCGGCGAGCAAGAACTCGATGTGCCTCCGCTCGATGTTCCGGATGCAACCGCTCCCGTGGGCAAACTCGCGGCCGCCGGCGCGGTGCGGCTCTTCCTCGAGCGGGCTCGGAGCGTCGACTCACAATTCGTACTCACGGTTGCGAACCGCGATGCGGTCGTCGGAATCGTGCGCAGGCTCGATGGGCTACCGCTGGCCATTGAGCTCGCCGCGGCACGCGTCAAGCTGCTGAGCCCGACGGAGATCCTGAATCGCCTCTCGCATGGGTCTGGTGAGCTCGGTCAGCCAGACGCTCCGCGACCCGGGCGGCAGCGAACCCTCCGCGAGGCGATTGGATGGAGCTATCGGCTCCTCCCGGCGCCGGAGCGCGAATTCTTCGCCAGGATGTCGGTCTTCGCCGGTGGCTGCGCGCTGGAGAGCGCCGACCAGATCTGCAACCCCGATCGCGAGCTGAGCATCGATTCCCTGGACGCGTTGGGCTCGCTCGTCGATAAGAGCCTCCTGAAACGCGTCGAGACCGCGAGCGGCAGCCGGTTCGTGATGCTCGAGACGATTCGCGACTTTGCCCGCGCGGAGCTGGAGAACATGGATCCTGGCGGATTGACAGGTGCTCGGCACGCCCGCCACATGTCGGCTCTAGCGGAAGCCGGGGCACCGGAGATCACGAGGGTGGATGGCCGCTGGCGCAAACGTCTCGGCGAGGAGCTCGACAACCTGCGGGCGGCCCTGGCCTGGGCAATCGACGCACAGGAGGCCGAAACGGGGATGCGCCTCTGCGCCGCACTCTGGCGCTTCTGGCAGATGCGTGCGCTGCTAGCCGAGGGTCGCGACTGGTGCGATCGCGTCCTTGCTCTTCCTTCGCCGGGACCCGCATCCCGCGTGCACGCGAAGGCTCTGCTGGCCGCCGGCAGCATTGCCTACTGGCAGCGCGACTGGGACCACGCCAACCGCTTCTACCGTACTGCGGTGACGGAAGCCGAGTCGATCGGTGAAGAAAGGTTGGAGGCCGAAGGGCTGGTGGATCTCGTCTTCCTGATATCCATGAACCCCGCAAGCGGCCAAGCGGACGAGTGGATAGAGATGGTGCGCCGCATCAAGGACCTCGGAGAGCGCCTGCACGAACCGATGCTTGCGGCCCACGCCGATTTTGCGCAAGCGGGCCAGCTGATGGCGTCGGGGGAACTTGGTGAGGCACGCGCGCGAATCGAGTCAGTACGGCTGATCTTCGAGGCATCCGGGGATGTGTTCCTTGCGGGATCGGCCAACAGCATCGCTGGGGGCATCGCGTTCGCAGCTGGCGATCTCGAAGAATCGCGCATCCGGACTCTCGCGGCCGCGGAATACTTCCATTCCATTGGCGACGAGATAGCCCTTCAAATGGGCTTGCGAACGCTGGCAAGTGTGGCGAGTCGCATCGGAGAGCCGGCGCGGGGCGCGCGGCTGGAGGGCTTCACTGCTCGGCTGGTCGCCCGAACGGGTGGTATGCGGTTCAGCCCACCGTTCGAGCCCGAAGACGCGCTCGAGCTTGCCCGCGGGGCGATCGGCTCGCGAGCAGACGAGGAATGGGCGAGGGGTGAGCAGATGAGCCGCGACGAGGCCATGGCCGTAGCGCGGACGATTGGACAGCCCGAGTCTCAGCGGTGAGCTACGCGACTCGTGCAGTACCCCGATGGAGCGCGGTACTGGAGGCGTCCGAAGCGGATCACGACGGTCCCGCCAATTGGCATCCGGAGGAGCTATGCCTTGTATTCCGGGGGATGCTCGCCGCGATCCTTGGCGATGGTGCGCTCCATGATGTCGATCGTCTCGGCCACGGACCGGCCGTTCTCATCGGCGGCGGCCTTCAGATCCTCGTACATGATGTTTGACCGGCCCATCTGAAGGTGGGCATCCATGCAACCGCAGGTAAGACACATAAGCAACCAGGGCAGCAAGAACTGGGCCGCGTCGAGCCGATACCGCAGCGTGGTTCGGTCACCATCGGTCACGAGGAAGTGGCATGGGCTGTGCGCCTCCGAGAGCCGTCGGCTGGGCCGATGGAGGAGGTATCCCGGATGATCAACGACCCTGACCACCGCATGCATGAGGACGAGCACCCGCACGTCCACTCGCCGGCCTGCGGGCATGAGACGCGGAAGCACGGCGACCACGACGACTACGAGCACGATGGCCACTGGCACGCCAAGGACGGAGGCCATTACGATGAGCACGGAGACGTCGCTGGGTAGGGGTTGACCGATGGGCGGGTCTGATATCGATCACGACCCGGAAGACGAGATCGCGACCGCCGGCAAGCGCGATCAAGGAACTGACCGCAACGAGGCGCCCGCGCAGGGGCGCGAGCGTGGGCAGCGGACACGGGAGCCGGAGTCGAGCGAGGACGAGGAGAGCGAGGACAACGACGGCGGACCGCCCTCTACGCGGCGTCGCTAGTGAGGAAGCCCGGCCAGCTCGTCCTTCAGCTCGCGTCCCATCAAGGCGGCGACCGCCTCCATGGGCGCGCGACGCTCGCGTATGACAGCCGCGACCTGTTCGGCGATCGGGAGCTCCACCCGATGCTCATCAGCCAGCGCCAGGGCGCCGCGGACGGTGAAGACCCCCTCGGCGATCCCCGGCAGCCGCGGGGCGACGTCCTCCCACGCCATGCCGGAGCCGAGCAGCTCGCCCGCGCGCCGGTTGCGCGACAGCGGACTCATGCAGGTCGCGATGAGGTCTCCCACGCCCGCCAGTCCTGAGAAGGTGAGCGGGTTGGCGCCGGCCGCGACGCCCAGGCGGGTCATCTCGGCAAGGCCGCGTGTCACGATTCCCGCCTTGGCGCTGTCGCCGAATCCGAGGCCGTCGACCATGCCCGCGGCAAGCGCGACCACGTTCTTGAGCGCCCCGCACAGCTCAACGCCGACCAGGTCGGGGTTCGTGTAGATCCGAAAACGTTCCGAGCCGATCAGCACGGCGAGATCCATCGCCAGCTCGGCATCGGTCGAGGCCACCACCGAGCTGGCCGGCTTTCCGGCGGCGATCTCACGAGCGAGGTTCGGGCCGGAGAGGACCGCCACCCGATGACCCGGCAGCTCCTCTGTGATCACCTCGCTCATGCGCCGGTGCGACCCCTCCTCTATGCCCTTCACCGCGGAGAGCAGGTCAGCCTCCGGGTACAGCGTCGGAGCCAGGCGCCGCAGGGCGCCGCGCAGGTGGGCGGAGGGCACGGCCAGGATGAAGAGGCGGAACGGCTCGGCCAGGAAGCCCTCGTCCGTCGCGACGCGCACGTTGGGAGGCAGCACCAAGCCGGGCAGGTAGCGCACGTTCTCGCGGCGTGACGCGAGCTCCTCGTTTGCCTCCGCCGAGTGCGCCCAGAGCGTAACCGGGCGTTCGGCTTCCGCGAGGCGGATGGCGAGTGTCGTGCCCCAGGCACCTGCGCCGATGACGCCGACCTGGTCGGTCATCCGCCGAGCATAACGCGGCGCTCAGCCGCCGCGGCGATTCCGCGGCGCGGGACTCGGACGGCTGCGGGCGCCGGCTCGCGCGCCGCCAGCCTGGCGCCCGCCGGAGCGCCGCGGACGTGCCGAGCGTCGGGCCGCCGCCTCGTTGGCGCGCTGTCGAAAGATCAGTCGGATCGGCGTGCCCAGGAATCCATACTCGGCGCGGATCCTGTTCTCGAGATAGCGCCGGTAACTGAAGTGGATCAGCTCGGGGTCGTTGACGAAGATCACGAAGGTGGGGGGTCCTACGGCGACCTGCGTCGCGTACAGGATCTTCGGAAGCCGGTTCCGCACGTGGCTTGGCGGGTGGTCGCGGACCGCATCGCCAGTGATGCGGTTGACATCGGCGGTCGGGATCCTGCGAAAGCGCTCCTCCGCGACGCGTCGCGCCTCCTCCAGCACCCGCTCGAGGCGCGCACCGGTCTTCGCCGAGGCGAAGACGATATCGGCCCACGACAAGTAGGGCGCCTCTCGGCGCAGGCTGCGCAACCGCTCGTCCGCAGTCTTTTCGTCCTTGGCGACGGCGTCCCACTTGTTGAGGACCAACACAAGCCCCTTGCCGGCGTCCAGGACGTGGCCCACGACATGGGCATCCTGCGCGGTGTAGCCCTCCACGGCATCGGTCATCACCACCGCGACGTCTGCTCGATCGATGGCCTTCATGGCGCGCAGGACGGAGTAGCGCTCGATGCCCCGCTCGATGGCCCCCCGCCGGCGAATGCCGGCGGTATCGACCAGGATCATCGGCTCACCATCCACGACCACTGCGCTGTCGACCGGGTCACGCGTGGTCCCCGGGATCTCGGACACGATCATCCGTTCCTCGCCGAGGACGCGGTTCACCAATGTTGACTTGCCGGTGTTCGGCCGACCGACGATGGCCACCCTCGGGGGTCCCATCTCCGTTTCGGCGAGCTCCTCCAGCTCGTCCTCGGTGAGCTCTTCAGGGACCGATGCAGGCGCGCGATCTTCAGCGCCTTCGGGCGGCAGGGCCTCGACGAGCAGGTCGGCGAGGTCGCCGGTATTGCGGCCATGCTGGGCGCTGACCGTAATGGTCGGGTCGAAGCCGAGGGCGTGGAACTCGGCGCCCTCCTGCTCCCTGCGCGGGTTGTCGGCCTTGTTGATAACCAGGATCACCGGCTTCTCCGAGCGACGCAGCCGGTCGGCGACCTCGTAGTCCAGCGGCGCCAGGCCGGCCTGCGCGTCGACCACGAAAAGGATCACATCGGCCTCGGCCATGGCGACCCGCGCCTGGTCCTGGACGCGCGCCTCGATGGGCGTGCCGGGCTCGAGCTCGAGACCGCCGGTGTCGACCAGGGTGAACTCGCGGCCATTCCAGTCGCCGGTGGCGTACACCCGGTCGCGGGTGGTGCCCGGAACGTCCTCAACGATTGCGATCCGCTCCCCGGCAAACCGGTTGAAGAGCGTGGACTTGCCAACATTGGGCCGCCCCACGATGGCGACGACCGGGAGGGTGGACATGGGCCGGAGTGTACCCATCCTCGCCGCGTGCTACGGTCAGGCCGATGCGGATCGGCTTGGTCAGCACCCGACTCGCCGGCGTGGATGGAGTCTCCTTCGAGGTCGCCAAGTGGGAGCTGATGCTGAACCGGCTCGGCCACGAGACCCGACTGTGCGCCGGGGAGCTGTCTCCGGAACGCATGGATCAGCGCCTCATCCCCCAGATGCACTTCAAGCATCCGCCCGCACAGGCCGTCTCGGCGGCTGCGTTTGACCCTGGCGCGGACCCGGACGAGGTCCGAGCCGAGGTGCAGCGGCTCGCGGCGGAGCTGATTCCAAAGGTCGGCGCCTGGCTCGACGACGAGGGGATCGAGCTTCTCATCGTCGAGAACGCCTGGGCGATCCCGATGCAGATCCCGCTCGGCGTGGCACTCGCCCGCCTGGTTGGCGAGCGGCAGGTGCCGGCGATCGGGCACCACCACGATTACGCATGGGAGCGCGAGCGATTTGCGACCTGCATCGTGCCGGACCTGCTGGACGAGGCTTTCCCGCCCGACCTGCCGACCGTCCGCCACGTCAGCATCAACGGTGTTGCTGCGGCGGATCTCGAGCGACGCAGAGGGCTCGCCTCGGCGGCGATCATCCCCAACGCCTATGACTTCGGTGTCCCGCCCGCGGAACGCGACGATTATTCACGCTCCATGCGCGCCGAGCTCGGCATGGGGTCGCACAACCGCCTCTTCGTGCAACCCACGCGGGTCGTGCCACGCAAGGGCATCGAGCTCGCCATACAGCTCGTGAGCCGTCTCGGCGATCCCCACGCTCACCTGATGATCACCAGTCCGGCAGGCGACGAGGGGATGGAGTACATGGCCCAGCTGCACATGGTCGCCGACCGTCTGGGCGTCGACCTGCGCTACGCCGCCGATCGCTTCGCCCATCAGCGCTACCACCACGGACCCAAGCGCATCTACGCGCTTTCAGACGCGTATCTCGAGGCCGACATGATCACGTTCCCAAGCCTCTACGAGGGTTTCGGCAACGCGCTGGTCGAGAGCGTCTATTTCGGCAAGCCGCTGCTGGTCAACCGCTACTCGGTGTACGAGACCGACATCCGCCCGCTCGGCTTCCGGTTCATCGAGATCGAGGGGGCCATCACCGACGAGGTCGTCGACGAGGTGAATGCCCTGCTGCCCGATCAGGACCTGCGGGCGGCGAACGCCAAGCACAATTTCGAGCTCGGGCGCCAGCACCTCAGCTACGAGATGCTCGAGTCCCGCCTCCGCGCCCTGCTGTCCTGAACAGCCGAAACGCCGGCCAGGTGCCGGTTCATCGGTATGTTGAGACTCCGCGATCACATTCCACGGTTTTCCGCCGAAAGCGGCACCTTCCGGGGTCCATTGGAGACCCTGGGATCACATCGGGCGGCGTGGTTGGGCCGTGCGTCGCGCGATCAGGCCGTGAGGGCGTAGACGCGGTCGCGGACGGCCTCCAGGTCGACCTCCGGCGTGGAGGTGCCGCCGGTTATGCCGATGCTGGCCTTGCCGGCCAGCCAGCCGGCGTGGTCGGTCGCCAGCTCATCGGCGTCCTCGACGTGGATCACCTGGTCGCACACCTCGCGGCACTTGACCGCGAGCTCCTTGGTGTTGCTGCTGTTCCTGCCGCCGACGACGATCATGCCGTCAACGTCGCGGGCGAGCACCACCGAGTCGTCCTGCCGGGTGAGCGTCACCGGACACACGGTGTTCACGACCCGCATGTCGTGGCATCGGCGCAGGCAGAAGGCGGCGAACTCCTCCAGCTTGGAGGGCAGGATGGTCGACTGCGACAGAACGCCGATCTTCTTGGTGTGCGGCACGCGCTCCCAGGTGGAGCGGTCGAGGTCGTCGACCACCACGTGCTTCTCCCCGGCGTAGGAGCGCACGCCCTTGATCTCGGGATGGTCTTCGTGACCGATGATGCAGACCGTGTAGCCGTCGGCCGCGAGCTGCGCCGCGGCTTTTTGGCTCTGGATGACCCAGGTGCATGTCGCGTCGATCACCTCGACGTCGTCCTTGCCGCGCACCTTCTCGAACTCGTCACGCGGCACGCCGTGGGCGCGGATGACCAGGGTGCCGCCTTCGACCTGGTCCGCCAGATCTGCGGTCCGAATGCCCCGGTCCGAGAGGTCGGCCTTGATGCCCGGGTTGTGGACGAGCTGCCCGAGGGTGGTCACGTCCTTGCCTTCGTCGCGGGCGTGCTTGGCCTTGTCGATTGCTAGTCGAACGCCGTAGCAGAAGCCGGCGCGCTCCGCGATGCGCACTTCGGGACGAACGGTGCTTGCCGTGTTCATTCCGAATTCATTCTATCGGCGCCGGCCCTGGCGGTCAGAACGGCGGCCTGGCCGATGCAGGCGCCATCGGTCTAGCCGAAGCGGCCTCGCTGGGCCGCCGGCAGCAGGGCGGCGATGGCGCGCATGATGCGATCCGTGCCGTTCGCGAGCTCCTGGCGGTCGATGCGCCCCGAACCCTGCGGGGCCAGCTGAAAGGGCGCGCCGATTCGCACCGTCACGCGCGAACGACGCGGCAGCCGCGCTCCCTTGGGGAACAGCCTGTTGCTCCCGGTGATCGACACCGGCAGCAAGCGAACCCCGGAGCGCATGGCAAGCAGCGCGGCACCGTTACGTGGCTCGCCCAGCACGCCGTCACGGCTGCGCGTGCCCTCCGGGAAGACCGCAATCGCCTCGTTACCTGCCAGCAGCTGGAGCGAAAGCCGCTGCGCGGCCCGATCGCCTTCGCCGCGCCGGACGAAGTACACGCCGGCCTCTGTCGCCAGCCAGCCGATGAGCGGCCAGTGGCGCAGCTCCTCCTTGGCCATGAAGTGCACCAGCCGGCCGGCCATCTGGCCGGCGGTCGAGCCGATGATCATCGGATCGAGCAACGAGATGTGATTCGAGACGAGGATGAATGCGCCCTCGCGGGGAACGTGCTCCAGGCCGTGGGCGCGAAGCGGGCCGAGGAACCACATCGACACGCGCGTGATCCACGAGCCGGGACCGTAGAACCAGGTGCGCATCGTCAGGCCGGCGTGCGCCGTGGGCTGGCACGCGCCCGCCTGGCACGCGCCGGCCGGGCAGGAGCGCGAGTGAGGCTCGCCACGATGCGGTCGACGGACTCTTCGACCGATAGCTCGCCCGTATCCAGGACCAACGCGCCCGGCGCCCGGCGCAGCGGCGCCACCGCGCGCCCCGAATCCGCAGCATCCCGCCGCTCGATCTCCTCGAGATACTCGTTCGCACGGTCCGGGCGATCCATCTCCGCTGCCCTCCGCTGGGCCCGCACCATGGTCGACGCGGTCAAGTAGACCTTAGGCGCGGCCTCGGGCAGCACGACGGTGCCGATGTCGCGGCCGACCATCACCGTGTCGCCCCGGCGCGCCGTCGCGCGCTGCACGGCGACCATCGCGTCACGCACCTCCGCGTGGCGGCTCACCGCGGAGACGAGCCGGTCGATGCGGGGCGTCCGGACCAGCTGCGTCACGTCGCGCTGGCCGAGGAGCACTGTCTCGAACCGGTCGACCTGGTCCCTGCGGGGACGACGCACGTGGATGCGGGATTGGCGCGCCAGCCGCCCGAGAGCCGGGCCATCATCCGGGTCCAGGTCCTCCTCGAGCGCCGCCAGGGTCAGCGCCCGGTACATCAGCCCAGTATCGACGAAGTTGGCACCGACCCGGACCGCCAGTGCGTGCCCGACCGTGCTCTTGCCGGCTCCTGACGGCCCGTCGATCGCCACCGCCAGGCGTGGGCCGCTGCGTCGCTTCGCGGGAGCGCCCTCCAGCGCCGCGTCCGCGCCAGACAGCGCGACGACCTCCGCACCAGACAGGGTGCGCCACTCCCCGACGGCCAGTCCGTCGAGCGCCAGCGGGCCAAGACGGATCCGTACCAGGCGCCCGACGTCATAGCCGATCGCCGCGAAGAGGCGGCGTACCTCGCGCTTGCGACCCTCCCCGATCCGGACGCGGAGCCAGGTCCCCAGCTCATCCGGCTCCCGACCGACCTCGTCTGGCGGCGGGGCCGCGCGCACACCCAGGATCCGGGCCGGGCCATCGTCGAGCTCGACGCCGGAGCGAAGCTGACCGAGCGCGGCCGCGCTGGGGGCGGGGTGGACGAGGGCGGCGTATTCACGCTCGAGGCCATAGCGAGGATGCAGCACGCGGTTGGCCCAGGCGCCGTCGTTGGTGAGCAGCATCAGGCCTTCCGAATCCGCATCCAGGCGGCCGGCCGGCCACAGCCGGGCGCCATCGGTCGTCATCTCCGGAGCTACCAGGCTCAACACCGAGCGGCGTCCACGCTCGTCGCGAGTCGACGAGAGGAGACCGCGCGGCTTGTGCACCGCCATGTGCAGGAGAGGCGCGCCCGCACGGATCGGTTTCCCGTCCACTGCGACGCGATCCAGTGCGGGATCGGCACGCTGGCCGAGGGTTGCGGGCGCTCCATTGACCGTGACGCGACCCGCTGCGACGAGCTCCTCTGCTCGCCTGCGGGATGCGATCCCGCTCTGCGCAAGCAGCTTCTGGAGACGTTCAGCCGGCATCGGGGATTTGGCTCGCTTCCCCGTCGGGGCCGGTTGATGCCGCGACCTTGCTCGCGGCATCCGAGGAGAGCGCCGGAAGCTGTTCCAGGGAGGTCATGCCGAATCGCTCGAGGAAGGTGAACGTGGTCGCGTACAGGATTGGCCGACCGGGGGTGTCACGGCGTCCGACCTCGGTGATCAGGCGCCGATGCAGCAGCGACCGCATGACATAGTCAGAGTCGACGCCGCGGACGCGATCGACCTCCGAGCGGGTGCATGGCTGGCGGTAGGCGATGATCGCCAGCGCCTCCAGTGCGGCGGGCGTCACACGCGCGACCTCGCGAGCCGCATAGCCGGCCAGCCGCTCCCCGACCTCGGGCGCGGTGACGAGCTGGAACTCGTCGCCCATGCGCTGCAGCCGGAGGCCGCGGCCACCGGCCTCGAGCTCCAGTCCGAGCGTTTCGAGGATGGACTCTGCCTGCGTTGGTGGAACCGATGCGTGCTCGGCCAGCTCGGCCAGCGTGAGCGGCCGCTCGGCGACGAACAGCAACGCCTCGTAGAAGGCCGCGAGGTCGTGGGTGGCCGTGCGATCGGTCACCTCCGCGCGCCAACCGCTTTGACCAGGATCGGCCCGAACAGCGTCGATTGCTCGAGGCGGACCTGGCGGCGTCGCGCGAGCTCCAGCATGGCGAGGACCGTCACCGCCGCCTCGCTGCGCGAATGGCAGCCTGCCAGCACGGACTGCAGGATGACGCGGCCACTCCCCGACAGCGCATCGAGCAGGGCGCGGATCTGCATGCCGATGGTGATCTCTCGGGCGACCACCTCGCTCGGGGGAGCCTCCGGCTCGGGAGCTGCGGCGAGGCGCTCGAGGGACGCTGCGAGCAGGCCATGGGGAAGGGCCACGACCGGGGCGCCCGGCAGGTCCGACTCCCGCGGCTGACGCGGCATCAGCGGGGCGAGCCCGTCGCGGGCGCTGAGCCACAGCGCCGCATCGCGGATGGCGCGGTACTCGATCAACCGCAGCCGGAGGTCATCCTCGTCCGGTTCATCGGTCCCCTCTTCCGCACCAGGTGGGAGTTCGCCGGGAAGCAGGCGCCGCGACTTGAGCCAGATCAGCTGAGCCGCGATCGCCACGAACTCCGAGAGGTTCGGGGCGTCGACCGGATTGCGGGCGAGGTGTTCGAGGTAGGCGTCCGCGACCTCCGCCAACGGGACGCTCAGGACGTCCAGCTGACGGGACTCGATGAGATGAAGGAGCAGCTGCAGGGGCCCCTCGAAGATCGGAAGACGGATCTCGAAGCCGGTGCCGCCGACCGGAAAGGCGCCTGCGTGTCCCGGCAGGATCGCGACCGGCTCAAGAGGCATCGGCTCAGCTGGCCTCGTCCGCTGCATGGAGGGCCGCCGCCAGATTCTCCTCGCCAGCTGCCACCGCGCCGCTGATGAAGCGCGCTGCGCGCTCGCTGAGCCCTGCCTCGCGGGCGGCTTCGGCGGAGAGCCGAGCGTGATGCAGGAAGATCCACCACATTCGGCCGCGGTTGCCCTCATCAGGCGAGGCGAGCCTCTTCAGCAGGCTCGGGGCGAGCCGCGCGAGTACGACACCCGATACCCGGTGCCAGAGCCGCAGGCGCCGGCCCTTGGCGGCGTCGTGCAGCAGGGCCGCAGCAAGGAGCTCACGATCGTCGATGTCCCGCTCGAGCAGGCGCCGAGCGACGTCGAGTCCATGGCGACGGTCGGCGACCGGCATGCCGTCGAAGAGCGGCCAGGCCGTGCCTGGCAGGATGCGATGCGCAGTGGCCTCCTCGTCGGGGGTCACGCGCGCCGTCAGGTGACTGACGAACTGGCCGAGCCTATGCACCTGTCAGCACCCCGGCCAGTCCGGCGGCGCCCGCAAAGAGCCAGTCGAGCGGACTCGCCCCAGGAGACAACCGCGACAGGAGGACGAGGCCCAGGAGGAGCAACAGCCCGTACTGCGCCAGCTGCTGGACCTGGAGAGCGATGCGGAACGGCAGGAAGGCCATCGCGAAGTTGTAGCCGTCCAGCGGCGGGATCGGCAGAAGGTTGAAGAAAGCGAGCGTGACGTTCAGCACCACGATCACCAGGACCAGGCGCGCGGGGTCCGAAGAAGGCTCGCCGGTGAGGGCGAGAACGCGGTAGACCACCGCGAACAGGACCGCGACCACGATGTTCGCGATCGGCCCGGCCGCGGCTACCCAGGCCATCGATCGCCGGCCGCCACGCATGGCCGCGGCGTTGACCGCGACCGGCCGCCCCCACCCGAAGCCGGCGGCGATAAAGAAGATCGCGCCGAGGGGGTCGATGTGGCGCACCGGGTTGAGCGAGACGCGGCCCATGGCTCGCGGCCGATGATCGCCCAGGAAGTCCGCGACCAACGCGTGGCTGAATTCGTGGCAGGTGATGCCGACCACCAGGGCCACCACGATCCCGAGCAGGGTGACGAAATCTTGCTGGACGAAGATCATGCAACCAGCTCCGGCAGGAGCTCGCGGAGAAGCGCCACCAGCCGGGCGGCGCCGACCTTGCCCATGGCCAGCACCTCCTCGTGGGTGACCTCGTGATCGACGTCCTCAGTCGCCTTGTTGGTGACCAGGCTGAATGCAAGGACCCGAGCCCCCGCGTGCCGCGCGACCAGCACCTCCGGAACGGTGCTCATGCCCACCGCGTCGCCGCCGAGCGCACGAAGCATCCGCAACTCGGCCCGGGTCTCGTAGTTCGGGCCGGAGAGCATGATGTAGACACCCTCGTGCAGCTGGACCCCGGCGCGTCCCGCCGCGGCACGCGCCAGACGGCGGAGATCGGCGTCGAAGGCGTCGGTCATCGGTACGAAGCGCGGACCGAGCGCCTCGAGGTTTGGTCCCACCAGCGGGTTGTCGCCCGAGAGGTTGATCGTGTCGTTGATCAGCATCACCTCGCCGGCATCGAAGGCTGGGTTGAGGCCACCGGACGCATTGGTGAGCACCAGGGTCCGAACGCCCAGCGCCAAACAGGCGCGGACCAGCATGGTCACCTCGCGCTGCGAGTAGCCCTCGTACGCGTGCGTCCGTCCGGAAAGGACGAGGGTCGGCCTGCCAGCCGCCAGGCCGACGATCAGCTCGCCGGCATGCCCCCCGACCGAGCCGATCGGCACGTTGGGGATCTCGCCGTACGCAATGCGCACGCGTGGCTCGGGATCGAGCAGCTCGACGACGTCACCCAGCCCGCTGCCCAGCACGATTGCCAGGCGCGGCGCCTGGAGGTCGGGCTGATGTCGAAGCGAGTCCCGAATCGCATTCGCCGCCTGATCGATCCGCCGCTCGAGCTCCTGGCCGTAAATCCCATCCGGCAGCGCGCCCAGGCGTGCCTCCTGCACCTACATCCGCTCCAGGATGTCGCGCTTCTTGGCCTCGTATTCCTCGGGCGTGATGAGGCCCCTATCGCGCAGTCCGGCGAGGCGCTCGAGCGTAGCCGCCAGCTCGGCGCTGCCACCGGGCGCCGACGGCGTCGCCATGTGTGGTGACTCCCGCTCCGATGTGGCGGCCTCCGGCTCGGGCGATGCGCCGACGTCTGGCGGTGGCGCGCTGCGCACCGCCTGGACCTGGTCCGATCCCGCGCGGGGTGGCAGCGCCT
>VBJP01000184.1 GCA_005880165.1 Chloroflexota bacterium
GTCTGCCGTTGCTCGTCGCTCATTTGAACACCTGCGATAGCGCGAAGTGCATGACCTGATCGAGGATCGCGATGTAGGCACCCACGGCGATGCTGACGCCAATCACGATCAGCGTCAGGTTGACGACCGTCTGGCGGTCGGGCCAGGAGACCTTTCTGAGCTCTGACCAGCTCTCCTGGAAGTAGGTGCGGAGGTTTCCAAACACGATTCGTTCAGCTCTAGTGGTGCGGGATTTCTATGGACCGATGGACCGGTAGGGTCGCGCGACGCGGGATCTGGCAGGGGCGACAGGACTCGAACCTGCAACCGCTGGTTTTGGAGACCAGTGCTCTACCAATTGAGCTACACCCCTACCGGCTCTGGCCGTTCGACCACTGACGTCGCTATTTCGTCTCCCGATGCAGGGTGTGGCGTCGATCCCGGGGGCAATACTTCATCAGCTCGAGCCGCCCCGGGTCGTTCCGCTTGCTCTTCCTCGTGCTGTACGTGCGTTCCTTGCAGACCGTGCACGCGAGCGCGATGACGGGTCGGTTCTCGGCCTTGGCCACCTTGATCGGTCCTTCTCATCGGCCCCCGGCGGACACGGGAATCTAAGGTCCGGTCACCGCGGGGGACCGCGAGATTCTAGGCCCGAGCACCCCCACTGTCAACGCGACCCGGGGTCAGCGGCCGCCACCTCCGCTGGTCACCTGACCGCTCGGCGGGTCACGTCGTGCCAGGACCACCTGCGTGAACGGCAGCCGGACGTCACTGAACACTTCGATGCTCACCAGGAACCCAAGGAAGATCAGGACGACGCCCAGGAACTCGCCCAGGAAGAACGACCACGTGATTCCGAATCGGTTGAGTCCGCTCGTCCAGCCCGGGATGAAGCCGCCGAGAGCGATAAGCAGCGTCGCCGGCACGCGGCTGTTCAGCGTCCCCGCACGGAATGCCCGCCACGCCCCTGGAATCGACGCGAAGAAGTTCACGAGCACCGCGAGCGCGCGGGCGAGCTGGCTGATCACGGGCGTCTCGATCGTCACCCGCACGAAGCGGCGTTTGGGCATGAAGATGTATGCGGAGTAGATCGCGCCGAAGACCAGCGCGAAGGCTCCAGTGATGTTGAACGGCGGCGTCAGGATCCGGATATCGGAGGGGAACGCCGTCCCGACCGGGACCTTCGTGACCGGGTCGACCGCGTAGCCGGGGGAAGCGAGCGGCGCGTTCAGGACGAGGACTGCCACGATCAGCGAGCCCACGACCAGGATTCCGGCGGCGACTGGTCCGATGAGCGACCTCCGCACGCGCGTGACGAATGCCAGCAGCAGCGCCCCGACGGCCGACAAGAGCACCACGCCGAGGACGGCCGCCACGTCGGCGGGATGACCCTCCTTCGCGCGCGCGAGAGCCGCCAGGATGCTGAACAGTCCGCCGGCGAAGAGCGAGAAGGCGACGAAGTACCCGAAGCGCGTCTTGTTCAGCAGGAAGACGGTCCCGAGCCCAAGGTAGGCCGCCACCCCAAACCCGCCGATGAGGTACCAGGCCCGATAGAGCCCCTCGCTCCAACCGGCGAGGCTTCCCAGGAACTCGGTCCCGGCGCTGATCCCGTACCAGAGCAGGCCGATCGTCCAGACCAGCTGGTAGGGCTGCCGGCGGCGGATCCACTGGTCCGCCACCAGGATGGCGAAGATAAAGGACAGGGCGGACGACAGGAACGGGAGTACGACGTTCGGGTTCACCGCCGGTGGATGCCTCCAACGCATCTACGGGTGCCGGGCTTCCGCGCAAACGATGGAGCCCACGTCCGGGCTCGAACCGGAGACCTCTTCCTTACCAAGGAAGTGCTCTGCCAACTGAGCTACGTGGGCCCGCGCGGAATGCCGCTCGGATTCCGTCCGGGCGACGCAGATTGTGCGGTTCTGGCCGAATCTGCACAACCATCGGTTTAATTGGGTAAATCTGCGTATTGGACGATGGTCGCGCTTGGCTGATGCTGGTGGGCAGGGAGGGAATCGAACCCCCACAGTCTCTCGACGGCTGATCTACAGTCAGCGGAGCTCACCACCTGCTCAACCTACCCGGGTAGAAAGCGGTCGGCACGGTGGTGACGTGCCGACCGGGCCGAGTATACCCAACCGTCTCGCCCCATCTCAACCAGACTCACGGCGCTCGACTGCCGCGCGCAGGCGCGTGGCGTCGCGGGGCGCGTGACCGCCGACGTCGTTGTTGAAGTAGACCCAGGCGGGAAGCCCGGCTCCGGCCCATTCGACGAGGCGCCTCGCCCAGGCGCCGATGGCCTGGGGCGGGTAGGAGCCGGCGTACGAGCCGCCTCGACCGTGGAAGCGGACGTACACGAAGGGCCCAACCGGCTCCGATGGTGCATCGGCCTGCGGGATGTCATGGAGGCACAGCGCGACGCGGTGGCGCTCCATCAGTCGATACGTATCGGGGTGATGCCACGAGGGATCCCGGAACTCGACGGCGTGGTCGCGGTTCGCCGGGAGGAGGGACAGGAAGGCCTCGAGTCGATCTAGGTTGCGTCGCCATCGTGGCGGCAGCTGATAGAGCATCGGGCCAAGGTGATCCTCGAGGTGGGCGGCGCGGCTCCAGAGTCGCTCGACCGGCTCGGCCGGGTCGTTCAGGCGCCGCTGGTGGGTGAGGTAGCGGCTGGCCTTGACCGCGTAGCGGAAGCCGTCCGGCGCGCGCTCGCGCCATCGGTCAAAGGTCTTCGCCTCCGGCAGGCGGTAGAAGGTCCCATTGAGCTCGACCGTGTCGAACCGCGAGGCGTAGTGCTCGAGCCAGCGCGATTGCGGCAGATCGCCGGGATAGAAGGATCCGCGCCAATGCCGATACTCCCAGCCTGAGCAGCCGATGCGGATCTGCGAAGGCACCTGACAAGCCTAGACGCGCCCACCACCGATAATCGGGTCCCATGCTCCGCCTCCTGCGTACTCGGAACTTCTCGCTCCTGTGGTGGGGCGGGCTCATCTCCAACATGGGCGATTGGATGCTGTTGGTGGGCCTCAGCTACGAGGTCTATCGGCGGACCGAATCGACGCTTGGACCCATGGGGACCGTGATCTCGTTTCTCCTGCCGTCGATCCTGCTGGGATCCATCGCGGGCGTCTTCGTCGACCGATGGGACCGGCGCCGGCTGATGGTGTGGGTCAACATCGTCCTCGCCATCCTGTTGCTACCCCTCCTGCTTCTCAACGTTACCGGTGTCTGGATCGCGTACTTGGTGCTGATCGCCTCCAGCTGCGTGGAGACACTCTTCCAACCGGCGCAGACGGCCCTCGTCCCGCGGCTGATCGAGGGCACCGAAGCCGAGCTCGTTACGGCCAACTCGCTGATCGGGGTCTCGATGCATCTCGCGCGGCTAATCGGGCCGGCAATCGGCGGTGTGGCGTTCGCGGTTGGGGGATTGCTGGCAGTGACGCTCGCAGATGCGGCCTCGTTCCTCATCTCGGCAGGAATGCTCGCCCTGATCCGCGGTCCATCCTTCCGGCCGGTGCGGACGGATTCCATCGAGCACGCTGCGGCCTCGGCCTGGAATCGCGTCGTCGCGGAGTGGCGGGATGGGCTGCGCGTGACCCGTTCACACCCGATCCTTCGCTCGCTCCTCTACTTCATGAGCATCACGCGGATCGGCGAAGGGCTGACCTGGGTCCTCTTCGTGCCGTGGGTGGTCGTCGCCCTCCACTCCGACCAGGCGGGTTACGGCGCGCTGCTCTCGACCCAGGCAATTGGCGGGGTGGCCGGCGCGATCGTCATCGGCCGCTACGCCAACCGCATCAATCCACTCTTCCTGCTCATCGGCGGCGCCCTCCTCTTCGGCATGATCGACCTTGGACTGTTCACCTACCCCGCCGTCTTCCCGCATATCTGGCCGGCCCTGATCGTCATGGTCGTGGTCGGCGTGCCAGGTGCGGCGATGCAAGCCTCGTGGGTCACTCTCCCGCAGATGCACACCAACGACAGCCATCGCGGGCGGGTGATGGGAGCCATCGGGACGGTCGGCGCGCTTGGTTCTCTGGTGGGCGCACTCCTGGGGGGCATCCTGGGGACCGTGGTGCCCGTAGTCGCTCTCCTCATCGTTCAGGGCACCGGGTATGTGATTGGCGGCCTGGTGGTGATCGCAATGACCAGAGGCGAACGTGTTGCGGCCGCCCCGGAGCTTGGCTGAGCAGCGGCCATTCCGGCTGTCACGTGGGTGTAAGGTCTCAGGGTTCGACCACGCGGAGGAGGCCAGCGATGCCTGACAAGGGACCCGGCTCGAAGAGCGCTCCCAAGAAGCCCAAGGGCGGAACCAAGGCCGGCGGCGGCAAGAAGAAGAAGTAGGGCTTCGAGCGCCGTTTCCATCCGCCCATCAGGATCGACCCGGCCACGGGGACCAACGTCCTCGAGCTCGGCGCAAATTAGGGCGTAGCCGAACGTCCTTGTGGGCGGGTCGCCGACCCTTGGCTAGGATGGCAGCGTGTCCAGCGTCTGCCCGTCATGCGGTAAAGAGAACCCTGAGCAGGCCAGGTTCTGAAGCTCGCGACCGTGCTGTTCGCGGACCTCGTGGGATCGACCGCGATGGCTGACGAGCAGGATCCCGAGCGCACAAGGCTCGTCCTCAACCGTTTCTACGAGGCCATGACCGAGGAGGTCGAACGGAGCGGCGGAACGGTCGAGAAGTTCGCCGGAGACGCGGTGATGGCCGCGTTCGGCGCGCCGGCTGCTCTCGAAGACCACGCCGAGCGGGCCTTGCACACGGGCCTCGCCATGCACCGTCGCATGAGCGACCTGTTCGGCGGACGGCTGACCCTGCGAATCGGCGTGAATACCGGCGAGGTGATCGTGGGTAGGCCCAGGGAGGGCAGCTCGTTCGTCACGGGCGACGCGGTCAACGTCGCGGCCCGTCTTGAACAGGCCGCCGGGCCCGGGGAGATCCTGGCGGGAGAGCGCACGGTAACCGCCGCGGAGGGCGCCTTCGAGTTTGGCGAACCGACGATAGTCGAAGCGAAGGGCAAACCCGGCGGGGTCACCTCACGGCATGTGCTGCGCGCGCTCTCGCTGATGCGGCCGCGCGGCGTGCGCGGGCTGGCGTCGGTTTTCGTCGGTCGGGAGGCGGAGTTCGAGGAGCTTCAAGGGCGATACGCGAGCGTGGTGACCGATGGGCAGCCGCAGCTGGTATCGATTCTCGGCGACGCCGGAGTGGGTAAGAGCCGATTGACTCGCGAGGTGTGGGACTGGCTCGGCATCCAGTCACCGGCTCCAACCTGTCGCATCGGTCGCACGCTCTCGTACGGCAAGGGCACGACCTACTGGCCGATGGGCGAGGTGCTCAAGGAACACTTTGGGATCGCAGAAGGGGAAGGATCGGATGCCATAGTCCGCAAGCTTGCGAATCACCCTTACCTTGGGCTGACCCTCGGCATCGTGGCCGCGGAGGACCTGCATCCGCTCGTCGCGCGGGAGCGCCTGCACGACGCGTGGGTGGCGTTCATGGATGAGCTGGTTCGCGATCGTCCGGCGGTGGTGCTCATCGAGGACGTGCACTGGGCCGAGGATCAACTGTGCGATTTGATCGATACGTTGGTCGCAAACGTTGCGGGCCCGCTGCTGGTGCTTGCCACTGCGCGTCCGGAGATCCTCGATCGGCGACCTGCCTGGGGTGGTGCACGGGGTCGAACGTCGGCGATGCACCTGGAGGCTTTGGCGCCAGCCGATACCGGACGTCTTCTTGGCCAGCTCCTGGGTGCCGAGATCCCCGATCAGATTCGCAACCTGGTCGTGGAGCGCGCGGAAGGCAACCCCTTCTTCGTCGAGGAGCTGATCGCGACCTTCATCGACCGTCGGGTCCTCCAACGGCAGAACGGCACGTGGCTGTTCGGGCAGCTCCCGGCGGGCTTCACGGTCCCCGACTCGGTCCAGGCCGTGCTCTCGGCACGCATCGACCTCCTGCCCGACCCGGATAAGGCGGGCCTCCAGGCGGCGGCTGTGATCGGCCGCACCTTCTGGACCGGACCCATGTACGAGCTGGTCGGCTCGGAACGGCCCAACATCGGTCTGCTCGAGGAGCGCGAGTTTGTGCGCCGCCGGCCGGCCTCTTCGCTGCCGGGCGAACGCGAGTACGTGATCAAGCATGCGCTGACCCGCGAGGTGGCCTATGCGACCCTTCCCAAGGTTCGCCGAGCCCAGCTGCATGCGGCCTTCGCTGCCTGGCTTGAGCGGCGGACCGATGGGCGCGACGAGCTAGCTCCACTGCTGGCACACCACTACGCCCTGGCTGTGCGCCCGGAGGACCTCGACGTCGCCTGGACCGGCCAGGACGACGAGGTCAAGCGACTGCGCGCCAGCGCCGTCATCTGGTCGAGGAGAGCCGCCGCGTTCGCCGTGGGCCGCTACGAGATCGATGACGGAATCGCCCTCCTGCGGCGGGCGGCGGACCTGGAGCCGGATCCTTCCAGGCAGGGTGAGCTCTGGTATGAGATTGGTCACGCGAACGCCCTGAAGTACGACGGCGAGGCCTTCGTGGCGGCCATGGAACGCGCTCTCCAGCTGGGGGCACCAAAGGGAGAGGTCTACGCAGAGCTTGCGCACCAGACCGTCCATCGGGCTGGCATGTGGCAGCGCCGGTTGGACGACAGCCTCATCGAAGGCTGGATCGAGGCAGCGATGGCGCATACGACCGAGGGGACGCCCGCCCGGGTCCGAGCGCTGGCGGCCAACGGCATCTGGCACGAGGACATCGAGGCCGCCCGTGCGGCACTGACGCTCGCCGACTCACTCGGGAATTCCGAGCTTCGATCCGACGGCATGGCGGCGTTGCAGAGCGCGCTCGAGGACCACAGCCGGTACCTCGAGGCTTCCGATGTAGCCGCGGCACGTCTCGACCTTCTGCCCGCCATCGCGGATCCCGACCACGTGGCGAATGCCTTGTTCATGAACGCGGAGCTCTACGGGAACCTCGGCAGACTGGCGGATGCCCGTGCCATGACGGAGCGACTGGAGGAGACGGTGGCAAGCCTGACCCCACACCATCGGGTCCATGGTCTCGCCATCCGCCTCACGCTGGAGAACGCCGTTGGCGACTGGGAAGCGGTGCGCGATCTCACCCATCGGACCACCGAGGCCGTCGAGGCCAACCTCGCGACGCCGTGTCCGTTCAACGTCGCCCTCCTGCTCACCCTGGCGGCGGGATGGGCGGTTGCGGGCGACCAGGCGGAGTGCGGCCGCCTGATAGCACGGGCCGAGGGCATTGGCATGGTTGGGTACGGGAGGATGCACGCTCCGCATCGGCTCGTCCTGGGGCTGGCGCGCCATGACCACGATGAGATCCGCCGCGTTGTCGAATCGCTGGAGCCGAGCTGGCTAACGCCAACGCCGCTGGGGTTGTTCGGGTGGTTGCTATGGGCCAACCTGTTCGACGCGTTGGCGGAGCTCGATGACCGAGACCGAATCGAGGCCGAGGCTCCTCAATGGCTGCGACCTGATGCCTACGTAGCACCGTTTGCCGTCCGGGCCCTGGGGATTGCGCGCCGGGATGCGACCCTGCTGGCGGACGCCGTCGCTCGCTTCGAGATGATGGGTCTCGAGCGGCACGCCCAAACGACTCGCGCCAGATTGGAACGCCTCAGCATCGAGCGTCCGGCTGATTGACCGGGTCGCGTCTCTCATGCGGCCTTGGTCAGACATCAGCCGCTGCGAGGATTTCGGCTACCTGACAGGATCGAATTGAAATGATCGTC
>VBJP01000181.1:0-510 GCA_005880165.1 Chloroflexota bacterium
CCAAACAATATTTGCAAGCTTCTTCCTCAGCATTCTCGGCATCGACAGCGAAACTGAGTCGGTCTAGGATCCTGCTTCTCGCGAGGCGGCATCCCCTGGCCATCGCGTATTTGCTCGCGCTAATACCCGCGGTGCTGATGGCATTGACGCAACCGATCTGGTCCCGCGTCGACGAGGCGCAGCACGCGGACTTCATCATCCAACTGAGCCGCGGCATCTACCCCACAGCGGACACCACGTTGATCGACCCGGAAACAGTGCGCGTCATGCAGTCGACCGGCGTGTTTCGCTTCGACGATCCGGGCACTTATCCGGCGCCCGACCTCTCCGACATAGGCCCACCCCCCGGCGGGATGTCGGTCGCCGCTAACGCGGTTTGGATGTCGCGACACATGTGGCAGCTCTCCTACGAGTCGCAGCAGACACCTGGCTACTACTTGCTCATGGTGCCGGCATGGTCGGTCGCCGACACGCTCGGTGGTACGACGTTTGCAGTCCGCGCCTTGCGCG
>VBJP01000181.1:561-1054 GCA_005880165.1 Chloroflexota bacterium
GGCTCTTCGGGCGTGGCGCCGAGGTCGCCGCGATGGCCGCGATGTTTGCCATCCTGCTGCCTGGCCTCGCGCTGAACGGCACGCGAGTCAGCAACGATGCTCTCGCCGGCGCGCTCGGGGGACTTTGTGTCCTCCTGGCGGTCAATGGGGCGGGGCAAGGGTTTACGTGGCGGTGTTCGATATTGCTTGGGCTCGCCTTCGGCGCCGGGCTGCTGGTCAAGATCACTTTGCTTGGGCTTGCGCCTGCCATCGCGCTCGCGATGATCTGGCCCGCCCTCGATGCATCATGGGCGCAACGATTCGTCAGAGCGGCGGTGCCTGCGGCGATCGCTGCCGCGTGCTTGCTCGCCTGGTTCCTGGTCAACCTGCACCTGTACGGCGTGCCGATTCCGTCCGCGAGGACGAGCCGCCTCATCGACACCGCGGCCATGAGCCCGACTCCTGGCCTGTTGCTGGTCGACCTCGCGTTCTTTGGCCTTACCTTCTGGAGTGG
>VBJP01000181.1:1063-5676 GCA_005880165.1 Chloroflexota bacterium
GGCGTTCTTCTCAGCCTCATAGCGGGCGCGGGCCTGATTAGGCTGGTTTCCGCCCGCACCAGGACGGTGGCCGGCGCACCGCTGGCGGTGGCCATGGCAGCGGGGGGTGCATTGGTCGCGCTCGCGCTCATACTCCCGGCCACCAACGCTTTCAGGTTCGCCGGCCCCGGACGGTACGCCTACCCGGCGCTGCCGGCCGAGGCGGCTCTCTGCGCGCTGGGCCTCTACGTTGCGATCCGCCACCAGCTCGCCCGGCGTGTACTGGGGTCGGCATACGGTGTCGTGGCTCTCGCGGTGATCGTCGCTGGGGCAGCTGGCGGGTCGCCGCCGGCCCAGCCTGGTCCTCAGGCGCCGCCAGATGGAAGCCGAGTCGCGGCCAGCGGCGCCGATGGCTCGCTTCGCGGATTCTCTATCACCATCGACAGCGTCGCCCTCGACCCCGCCCAAAAAGCGATGTGGTTCCATGTCACGGTCGAAAACTCGGGACCGGATGAGGCTGAGTGGTCACCGGCGCCCGCAGTGTCGACCGGCTCGCAAGTCGCCCACGGCGACTATTCGAAATCCACGCCGCTGCCGGGAGATGTCGACTCGGGACAGAAGCTCACCGGTTGGCTGTTCGTGCAGTTGGATCCCCACCTCATGCATCGCGGTGAGGCTGTCCGCCTGCGCTTTGCCGGCGTAGCCGTCAACGGTTATGCGGCCGTGGGCGACGTCCTGATCGACGTCAACGTCGATCCTCTGTTGCAGTAGAGAGGCGACGGCTCACGTCCAGTGGTATGAGTGCATGCTCAGTTTTGTTCGCGCGGGTCGCGGAATCAACCGCACGTTGGCTCCCATCACCAGGCCGGCCGCTCGCACGAGCTCACGACCAAGTGCGCGCGGGAAAGCCAGCGACTTGCCCCGTCGCGACAGGAAGCGATATTCGCCATTCACGTACGTGATGGCGCGCGCCATCCTCTCCAACGGCGAACTCTCGTCGAGGCCCCGCAGCGAAGCGCCCGAGTCGAAATTGCGCCTGAAGAGTGCTATCGCCCCGTGGTCGTGGGAATGTTCAACGGCCGCGTCCGGAACGTAAGCCAGCTCGTAGCCGCGCTGCAAGACCTCGCGCGCCCACCATTGGTCCTCGCTCATCACGACGTGGTCAGGAAATGGGATCTGCTCCCACACCGACTTCCTCAGCATGCTGTTGGCATTCGAGAAGAAGAAGTCGCCGATGCGGTACCGATCGCCAGGTTTCAGCAGCATCCGGCGGGGTGTCGACGGGTAGAGGACGCTCTGAAAGTACGACTCGGACTCACGTACTCCAGGCCTCGGCAGCTGCCGGCCGAAAGCCCCGGCCAGGTTTGCATCCGTGAAGGCGTGGACGAGACTGGCCAGCCACGTCGTGCCCAGAGGCACCGCGTCCTGCGACAGGAAGGCGAGCAACGAGCCCGTGGCCAAAGACGCGATGCGGTTGCGGGTTCCTCCATGGCTGAACGTGTCGCTGGGGATCTGATGGAACTGAACGCCAAAGCGCTGCAGCATTTCGAGTGTCCTGTCGGTCGAGCCAGAGTCCACCGCGAGCACGTCGAATTCGACCTTCCGCTGCGCGAGGACCGAATTCAATACCCGATCCAGACGGGGACCTGCATTCTTCGTCAACAACAAGACAGAAACGACGGCCTTGGTCACGTCGACCACCCGGCCCTGGATTGGATCTGGCGCCAACGGATCCATAACAGGAGCACGACATACTGGCTGAACTGACCCGCGCTGTAGGAGACGACTACCACGGCCACCGGGGCCTGGGCGAGGCTCTCCAGTGGATCCCAGACGAGCTCCGCCAGGAGGTAGGCAAGGCCGAGCCCAATCCAGAAGGGCGGTGGTGCGCTCTCGCGCCAGAACTCGTAGGCCAGGACCAGGAAGAGCGGCGCCATAAGGATTCCGTAGGACGCCCAGTCGATTGGCCCCAACATTCCCGATAACAGGCACGATGCCGCGAACACCTGCCACCGCGTCACCTTTGTCATCGGAAGATCGCGCAGCAGTAGCCAGCCGATTACGACGATCACCATCCCCACGGCCAATGTGATGCCAACTGAGGGCGCAAGGCCGAGGCGGCAAAGCACGGCCACGGGCGAGTAGTTCTCGACTACGCAGGCCGCGATCGGACCACGGCCCTTGCTCAAGAACCCCGCAAGGTAGTCGAACGGGTTGAGGACTGCCACATCGGCGGCTCGCCACGCCAGGAAGCCCAGACCCGCCACGGTCAAGAGTGCTGCAGCGACGACCGACCAAGCTCCGGCGGCGCGCGTCTGCCGGCGCAGCAGGAGGGCGAGTGGCAACAACACGACGATAGGTTTCAACGCGATGGATAGACCGATCAGAAAGCCGGCCGACCGGTTGCGCCGGCCGACCAGCGCAAAACCACCAAGCGCCAGAGCGAACACGATCAGGTTGGGCTGCAGCCAAAAAATGGTCGACACAGCGGGCGCGAAGACGGCGGCCGCGGCCAGGGTCGCCCACCACCATCCGGCTCGAACCTTGTCGCTGAGACGAGTCCAGACCACGCTCAGGAGTACGGCCCAGACGACCAGGTCGATAGCCATGAAAATTCGCACCGGCAGCTCCAAAGGCGCGGCCCGCGACGTAAGCGCCATCACGAGCGCAAAGAACGGGGTGGCCGTCCAGGTCAGCAATCGCTGCGGGTGGCCGCTGGTCCATGCTTCGATGCCGCCCTGATATGCGAGCCCGAAGTCGGCGGTGTAACGAAAGCCGACCGCTATCACCGCCAACAGCAGGGCGGGGAGGACAGGCGCGATCCGGCGCAGGGACCAGCGGGATCGAGGCGCGCGAGCGTCGTCCACCGTCACCGATCGGGTCACGTCAAGGCGTTCCACACGCATCGTTATGCGCGATCAGGTAGTCCGACGTCAGACGTGTGACGACCCATCCGTTCGGAACCATGGCGGCTCCCGGCTCATCGCGAACATTCACTAGCCAACAGGGGGTGGCCCCTGGAAGGGAGGCGATGCGACTTGAATCAGTCCCATGGGGCAAGTTCCATCCATTGCTGTCGGCGTAGTAGAGGACAGAAGGCCACCAGGGGTCAGCCCCAAATTTGCTGATCACGATGATAGGTTGGTTGCGACTCGATACGGCCGCGATAGCCGCGCCGGCCGTGGAGTAGACAGGCTGCTCGTTGTATAGCCCCGCGCATCCGAAAAGCACAGCAACAGCGAGCAGCTCGACGAGGACAAAACGGACGGCCAATCGCTTCGGCAGCCGTGGCGCGCCGTAGGCAGCCAGCGCGGCGAGTGCAGGAACCATTGGCAGCTGGTAGTAAAAGTGGACCGCGTTCAGCTTCGCGAACACCAGATAGGAGGCCAAACATCCCGCCGCCATCCACCACCAGAAGGGATCCCCGGCCCGCCTCCAGACCGCCACGACGATAAAGAGCGCCGCAAATGGGGGCAAAATCGCCACCAGCAGCCTGACGGCGAGTACGACATAGAAATCCAGGCTGTAACGGAGGGAGACGGATCCCCACAGCCAGTCGGGATCCGTATTGACGTGATACCAAAGCGGATCTTCTGAGAGCAGCACGCCTCGGACAAACGTTCCCCACGCCAGGATGGCTATGCCAGCGCCTGCGAGAACGACCAGATGGCGAGCCCATTGCTTGCGGCTCCACGCGAGGTAAAGCACAGGTGGCGCCAGAATGATCAAGACGGTCGGTTTGATCACGGCGGCCACGGCAATCGACGCGAGGGCAGCGACCGACCATCGCCAGCTGGTTTGACCTCGGACGGCGAAATAGGCTGACGCGACCATCATGAGCAACACCAATGACTCAGGCTGAGTCGCATGGGCGTAGAACACCGTCAACGGAGCGAGCGCGAAGAGCACGGTCGCGGTGCGGCGCCTCGGGTGACCCATCTGAGCGCAAAGCCGATCGAAGACAAGAATTGCGGCCACGCCGAAAACGATTGAAAGGGCACGCGCCGCGATCAGGAGGTCGATCAATCCAGACAGCCAGTGGACGAGGATCGAGTAGATAGGAAACTCCAGGACATCGATCTTTGGAGGCATGCCGTTCCAGTTGCCGTATGGAGTCAGCAGGCCCGCTCCATGCCCGTAGCTCGCCGCGTACATCAGGGTCTGCGTCTGGCGCCACTCGTGAGCGTCATCGGGCGGGCTCGTGAAGTGATAAAGACGGGCGACAAAGGCGAGCGCAAGTAACGCTCCGAACCAAGCCTGGCCGCTGTAGACGCGATCCTTGATCCACGAATTGAGCCGGGACGACCGAACCGGCAACGCGACCACTCGCCCGGCCACAGACTGCGACACCGGCACGGTCACCGGCTCATCGCCGTTGATTCCAAAGCCAGCCGCTCATGAGGTCGAGGCGTGGATCTCCGGCTGCATCGGATCGCATCGCGGCACATTTTGAATGCGCGGGCCACGGGTTCAGCCCCTTAGTAGATCGGCGTCTCCACGGTTACGGCCTCGAGCCACTTGCGGCAGGAGGTCAAGAAGCGCGCCGCTTGCAGGCCGTCGAGCACCCGGTGGTCGAAGGAGAAGCAGAGGTACATCATGGGCTTGATCGCGATCATGCCGGTGACTGCCATGGG
>VBJP01000182.1 GCA_005880165.1 Chloroflexota bacterium
CGATAGCCGCTCGGTCGCTTCAAGCGCTTGGTGAGGCCGCTGACGTCTCGGGCGGTGGTGTGATGGGCGTGCCCTGCGCGGCCACGAGGCGCCATCGACTCTCGCGATCGAGGAAGACGTGTGTTGAGCTGTATCAAGCCTTCTCACCGTTGCTCCACTCCGCATGCTGCAAGACGATGCGATACCCATCGCGGTCTTCATACGTGCGACCCCTTACCTCCCAGTACGGATTGAACGCTGTGACCTGCTTGAACCCGGCAGCCAGCATTCTGGCGCACGTGGCTTGCCACTCTGATTCAGCCGGTGTGTAGAATACCGCCAAGTCTTCGACCGTAGGCGCCGGACGCACCGGGTGCTGGCGAGAGTGTGTGAACTCAAAGTGGTAGTTCGCTCCAGCCACACCGAGCATTATGCCGTCAAATCCGTCATGGTTCTCGAAACTTCCGATGACACGAAGGCCAAGGCCGCGACAGTACATGTCCTTGGTACGTTCGATATTGCTAACCGGCCTAGCGATGCGAAGGTGAAGAGGCATGACGGTTTACTGACGGTTGAGGGGGCGGTCTAACGCATGTTGAGAGCACGCCCCTTACTGCTACCATGGAGTCGACCAAGACCCGTGGACCACAGCAAGGAGCGGCTCTCATGAAACGGACCACCAAGTATGTCGCGTTGGACGTCCACCAGGCAATGACGGTGGCCTCGGTCCGGGAGGAAAACGGACGGGTGATCGCGCGGTCCATCGTGCCTACGGAGGCGCCGGCGCTCGTCGAGTTCTTCCGCGGCATGCGCGGCGCTGTGCACGTCGTCTTTGAGGAAGGGACCCAGGCGCAGTGGTTGCACGAGCTCGTGGCCCCGCTCGTCGATCGGGTCGTCGTGTGCGATCAGCGGGGACGGTCCCGCCACGGCAACAAGGGCGACCAGGTCGATGCGGATCAGCTGTCCGAGTTGCTCCGGCGCGGCGGGCTGCGCGCGGTCTATCACGGCAGCCCGCCCCAGGCCGCGCTCAAGGAGCTCACCGCCACCTACCGAAATCTGGTCGAGGACGGGACGCGCGTGATGCTCCGGCTGAAGGCGCTGTTCCGCGCCCGCGCGATTCCGACCCGTGGGACCCAGGTGTATCAGCCCGGCGCGCGGGCGCGGTGGCTCGCGCAGCTGGCGGAGCGGGGCGCCCGGTTCCGGGCCGAGGCCCTGTACGCCGAGCTCGACGTGCTGCGAGCGCTGCGGCCCCCGGCGAAGGCGGCAATGGTGGCCGAGGCGCGGCGGGATCCGGCGTGGCCCGTGTTGCGGGCGATCCCGTTCTTGGGGCCGGTGCGCGTCGCGCTGCTGCTGGCCACGATGCAGACGCCCTGGCGGTTTCGGACCAAACGCCACCTGTGGGCCTACACGGGGCTTGCCGTGGTGACGCGGTCCAGCGACGACTATCGGCTCGTCGCGGGCCAGCCGGTGCGGCGGCGGCGCGCGCCCCTGACCCGCGGGCTGAATCGCAATCACAATCGCCTGCTCAAGGATGTGTTCAAGGGCGCGGCGACCGCCGCGACCGCGCGGCCCGGGCCCCTGCAGGACTTCTACCAGGGGATGCTCGCGCGCGGCATGCGGGAGGAGCTGGCCCGGGTGACCCTCACCCGCAAGCTGGCAGCGATCACGCTCCGGCTGTGGAAGAAAGGAGAGCGCTACGATCCGACGCAGCTGACGATCCCAGCGCGCTAACGCCGGACCCACGAGACGGCGGTGCGGGTGCGGCTCCCTCGCTGCGGCGCTCAGGATCCGGGACGACGGTGCGGGGGGCAGTCTCGAGCGATTCGTTCACCCGGCCCAGCAGTCACGCCGAGGTACTCGTCTAACTCTAGGCCCCCTCGCAGAACCCCGAAGAAGCGTCAGGCCGGCTGCGTGCCGAGTCTCCGATAGAACTATGGTTCGCACGTCGTGCGACCCCAGCGCTCGTGTTCGTCCAGTCGGATCGGGAGCGGAATCGAGGTGACCGATGCGGAAGCAACAGACTGCCCCGCGGACCCGGCAGCACCGCCAGGCCGCGCCCCCTCAGCAGTCAGGGCTGATTGCTCGGGACAAACGTGCTCCGCAATCAGCGACGCCGGGGTCTACCCTTGACAATCACTCTCATAGAACGAATCGCGCTTAAAGCTGCGCGAGCGAGTACCGCAGCAGCAAGTAGGGTTCGAGCGCGCTCGAGCCGAGGCGCCACCACGCGCCCAAGACGCGAAGTTGCAGCAGATACCACTGCTCCGGCCCGCTGATGAGGGTCATGGTGTGGAGGCCCCGAGCGGCTCCTGCTGCTCCAACAGGTCGCGGCCGATCCATAAGATCCGGTCGCCACACATGATTGCGTCGACCGGGTAGGGCTGTAGCGCGAAAGAGTGCCAATCCGAGGTCGCTACCTGAGTGCCAGGGAAGGAGTAGAAGCAGCGCTGACCGCCCGGATGACTGTGGATCATCCCCACCGTGTTCGCCCAGCCGGCGTCCTCACATGTCTGCTGCGGCACGACGGACGTCGCAGTCGACTCCCCAGGATCCACGTCCGCTGGCGCGCCGATCATGCACCCCAGGAACTCGGTCGGATACGACTGATACTGGAGGAGGAGGAGGCGCCGGGCCTGGTCGGAGAACAGGAGGGCGCGGGCCCGCAACGGAGTCGCGCCCGCCAAGCGTGCGGGGTGCACCTGCAGCACGAGCAGGGCCAGGAGGCCTGCCGCCGGGACAGCAGCGCGCGCGACGCGTGTCAGCAACCGCACCCCGATACCCTCCATCTAAACAGTGCTCAGATCACCGCGTGACCGCTCTCGTCCGTCGGTCCACGGGAATAGGACTCCGGTCGCCCGGAACTATTCCCGCGGGAATTTCCGCGGAACGACGGTGGTCTAGGCGTCGGGAGATGCTACGTCCCGAACCCCTTCAGGAGAACGACTCCATGGTGGCATCGGCAGCAGTATCGCAGATCCTCGCGCGGTGGGCGCATCTCTACGGCCACACGCCCGTGAGCGCCACCGTGACGTATCTCCATCTTGTCGGCATCCTGGTAGGGGGCGGCCTGGCCGTCGCGGCCGATCGCGCGTCCCTCCGGCTCTCGCCCGCGACGCCGGACTGGTCCGCGGAGCTGGCCCGCCTGGCCAGCGTGCACCGCTGGGTGGTCGCAGGCCTCGCGCTCATTTTCGCGAGCGGCCTGCTGATGATGTTCGCGGAGCTCGGTAGCTTTGCGACGTCGGTCGTGTTTTGGACCAAGATGGGGCTCATCGCCCTGCTGCTCGGCAATGGCTACGTGCGGATGCGAGCGGAGACCGCGCTCCGACAGGGCGTCGCCGCCGGATGGAGTCGGTTCCGGCGGACATCGGTCGCGAGCCTCGTGCTGTGGTTGACCATCCTGTTGGCCGGCACGCTGCTCCACTCCACCACCTGATGATCGGACACGATGCTCGCCGCCCTGCTTCAAACTGCCGCTGCTCTTACGGCGCTGAACGTCGCGCCGCTGCCGGTCAAGCACTCTGACTCGGCAGGGGTGGCAACCGCGCGTGGGTCCGAAACCCGGTGGATGATACAACCCCACCAGGCGCGGCGATTTCTGACTCTGCAGCACCGGCCCGATCTCACCGAGTCCTTGGGCTGCATGATCGCGAAGTCCTTCGCACGTCCGTGCTCACTGCAACGGATCGGCCCGGCGTCCGTGGCTCCCATCCCGGCGCCGCCGGTAGAAAGCGCGGGCTTTGGCCTGACCCCCGCAGGTTTGCATGGAGCACCAGCGGCGCCGTCCCGCTTTCGATACGTCGTAGAACATCAGCCGGCAGGCCGGGTTGGCGCATTTGCGGAGCCGGCGGGGATCATCGCCCGCCAGCAGCTCTGCTACTGACCGCGCCACCGCTCCGTACAACCGGTCGAGGGGCGCGCCAGCCGGCCGCCGCCGCGTGACGACGTTGCCTCGGCTGGCCGTCACTTCCGTGACCTCCGGGTCGCGCGCCAAGTGGCGGTTGAGGAGCGCGATGAGGCCCCGAGGAGGGGTTCCCCCCGCCGCCCAGGCCACAAGCCCTCGCCGCAGCGTCTCCCGGAAGCCCCGCAGCCGCTCGGGCTCCTGACCGGCGGGGCTACCCCGCAGCGCCCCGTGCGGCAGTGCCCCCGCCGCCTCCGCCCAGGCCGCGACGTCCCTCGGGCCCTGGAGGAGATCCCGCACCCTGCCGTCCTGCACCACCACGGTGTTCAGGAGATCGACGGCGAGCCGCTCGCCTAGGAAGAAGAAGCTCATGGGAACTTAACCATTAAAATACTCATTTACAGGTTATCACGCCAGCCCGACCGGGGCAGGCGGGTTCCTGATCCTTTATGACCCTTGCTCCATGGAGATCGCCACATGTCCCGCTTCGCGCAGTACACCATCGCTGATGCACCCGAGTTCTCGAAGCCGCTGCTCGCGCGCGTGCACAAGGCGCTCGGCTTCATCCCCAACCTCTACGGCACCTTCGCCGAGTCCCCCGCCGTGCTCGAGGGCTACCTCGCGCTGTCCGGGAGCCTCGACAAGGGCGCCCTCTCCGCGACGGAGCGGCAGCTCGTGGAGATCGCGGTGAGCACGGAGAACCGCTGCACGTACTGCGTGGCCGCCCATTCGACGATCGCGGGGATGCTCAAGGCGCGGCCGGAGATCGTGGCGGCGGTGCGCACGGGCGCCCCCGTCGGGGACGCGAAGATCGACGCCCTCGTCACGTTCACCCGTGCGGTCGTGCTCAACAAGGGCTTCGTCCCGGAGACGGCGGTCGCGGCGTTCCTGGCCGCTGGATACAGCAAGGCGCAGCTGCTCGAGGTCGTGGGCCACGTCGGCCTCAAGACGCTCGCCAACTACACCCACGCGCTGGCGGGCTTTCCACTCGACGAGGCGTTCCAGCCGCAGCGGTGGGACGCGCCGGAGCTCGAGGTCGCCTAGCGACCGCCGGCCGGGGCGGCTCGTCTGGGCGCCCCGGTCTGCGGCGTGGCGGGCGGGAGGACCGATGCATCTAGCTGAGCTGTGGCGCTATCCGGTGAAGTCGATGGCGGCCGAAAGCCTCACGCGGGCGGAGATCCGCGCCGACGGGATCGTGGGTGACCGCGTCGTACACGTGCGCGGCGCGCACGGGCGTGTCGTCACGGCGCGCACGCGACCGCGGCTGCTCGGTCACCGCGCGACCCTGGGCCCGGACGGGGAGCCGCTGGTCGACGGCCGGCCGTGGCGGGCTGCGGAGGTCGCGCACGACGTCGTCACCGCAGTGGGGCCGGGCGCGCGGCTGGTGCGCCACGACGGGGTGGAGCGATTCGACGTGCTCCCGCTCCTCGTCGCGACCGACGGCGCGATCCGGGCGCTCGGCACCGATCGGCGGCGCCTGCGCCCGAACATCGTCATCGCCGGCGTCGAGGGACTGGCCGAGCGCACGTGGGAGGGCCGGCAGCTCAAGATCGGCGAGGTGGTCATCGGCGTGCAGGATTTGCGGCAGCGCTGCATCATGACCACGTTCCACCCCGATTCCCTCGAACAAGACGTCGACGTGCTCCGCCGGATCAACCGGGAGTTCGACGGGCGCCTCGCGCTCAACTGCTACGTCGTGAGCCCCGGCGCCGTGGCGGT
>VBJP01000169.1:0-4755 GCA_005880165.1 Chloroflexota bacterium
TGGCCGGGCGCGCCGACGACGAGGAGGTGGAGGTCGAGGAGCTCGACGTGACCACGGCGCGGGCCGCCGCGATCCTCGGTTTCCATCCCGAGCACGTGCGTCGCCTGATTCGAGGCGGACGCCTGCGAGCGCGTCGCGTTGGCGGCGATTTCCGCGTCCGGCTGAACGATCTATGGCCCCTGCTGGAGGTCCGCCACCGCGAGCCGGGGAGGCGAAGGCTGCGCGTCCGCCGCTAAAGGTCCGGGTTGGGCTGGCGCGGAAGTCTCGACTAGGATGCCCCCGATGACCGAGGAGGGCGGTAGCGGCACGCGGCTGGTCTGTCCCGCGTGCGGAAGGGCGCGTGAGGCGGGCGGGCGCTTCTGTCCCGGTTGTGGGCTCGACTACTGGCGGCTCGCCGCCGGGAGCACCGTCGAGTCGGCGCTCGGACCAGTCCGCAAGGGCCGTTTCGGCCGTGGCAGGCGCCCGGCGTTTGCACCTACGCCCTTGGCGTCAGCGTCCTCCAGCACCCCGGGATCCGCGAGGGCGCCTGCCTCTACCGGCACGACGGCGCCCGCCGGACCTGGGGCGCCTGCGGGTGCGGCGGCGTCCCCCGGCCAGGCCGGGCGTGGCACCCTCCAGGACCGCGTCCGCGTCGCGGTCGGATCGGTCCGCATCCCGCAATCGCCACGGTCGCGCTGGCTGCTGGGCGGCCTGGCTGCGGCCATCGGTCTCCTGATTGTGGTCGCGCTGGTCATGCGCCCCGCGGGTCCCGCAGCGACCGGCCCCACCGCCAAGCCCAGCCCTTCGCCGCTGGCGCCGGACGACGTCATCGCCGCCTTCTTCAAATCGGTGCGGGATCCGGCGGCGGCGTTCGAGGTCAAGGCCAACGGCACCTTCACCCAGGTCGCTCGCGGGAAACGCGTACGGGGGTCGATGACCGCGGACATGCGGGTCGTTGGAGACAGCTTGTCCGGAACCCTGCGCCTGGTGCAGCCGGGCATCGCGTCGTTCAATGGATCGATCGTGCGCATCGCCGAGCGGGCGTGGACGCGTGCTCCTGGTGCCGCCTGGCGCCGGCAGACGCCGCCGGCGGCCGCCGACGCGGTCAATCCGTTCGCCTGGATCGCGACCGTCGACGACCTGACCTACGTTCGGGCTGGACCGGGCCAGGCAGGGCAACGGACCCACATCCTGGAGAGCACCAAGTGGCTGAGCGGCACCCAGTACGACGAGCTCGTCCTTCAGCTCAGCGATGCCCAGCGCGACAGCCGCATGGAGGTAGAGACGACCGAGGCGGGCGTACCGCTGCGCGCCACCCACCACTTCACGATCCGCGGCACGCTCTCAGGCGCCGGAACCTTCGAGCTGAAGGGGTCCACCCAGTTCACGTTCAGCCATTGGGGCGAGGCGTTCACCATCGGTCCGCCGGTGTAAGCCGGTACAATCGAGGCCCCGCCTGCTCCAGGAGGATTCCGCCACCCCATGGCCAGGACCGCCAGGAAGTCCGCCGCGACACCCACCCGCTCCCGACGCTCGACGACCACGTCCGGTGCAGCGCCCGCCAGACCCGAGCGCAACGGCAAGCTGATCTACACCTTCCCGGAGGGCAACGCGGGCATGCGCCGCCTGCTGGGTGGGAAGGGCGCCGGCCTGGCGGAGATGACCAACGCCGGACTGCCGGTTCCTCCGGGCTTCACGATCACCACCGAGGCCTGCAACGCCTACTACGCCGCCGGTCGCGAGCTGCCGGAGGGCCTCTGGGACGACATTCGCGCCCACATGGCCGACCTCGAGCGCGAGACGGGCAAGGGGTTCGGTGACGCGGACAACCCGCTGCTCGTGAGCGTCCGCTCCGGCGCCGCCTTCAGCATGCCGGGGATGATGGACACGGTCCTCAACCTGGGCCTCAACCACGAGACAGTCGCCGGCATCATCCGGCTCACCGGCAATGAGCGCTTCGGGTACGACGCCTGGCGCCGTTTCGTGGCGATGTTCGGCCGGATCGTGCTGGACATCGAGGCGGCTGCCTTCGACGAGCCGCTGGAAGCGCTCAAGGAGCGACGGCGTGCGAAGGCCGACACCGACCTGACCGCGAAGGACCTGCAAGGGCTGGCGGATCAGTACCAGCAGATCGTCAGCGAGCGCACCGGGCAGCCGTTCCCGACCGATCCCTACCGCCAGCTCGAGGTCGCCGTGCGGGCCGTCTTCGACAGCTGGTTCGGCAAGCGCGCCCACGACTACCGCGAGTTCAACAAGATTCCGCACGACCTGGGCACCGCCGTCAGCGTGGTGACCATGGTCTTCGGCAACATGGGCGCCGACTCCGGGACGGGGGTGGCCTTCACCCGCGACCCGAACACCGGGGAGAAGGCAATCTTCGGCGAGTACCTCACCAACGCGCAGGGCGAGGACGTGGTGGCCGGCATCCGCACCCCGGCCAAGATCAGTCAGATGCGCAACGAGCTGCCCGAGGTCTACGGCCAGTTCGAGGAGATCGCCGAGAAGCTGGAGCGCCACTACCGCGACGTCCAGGACCTCGAGTTCACCATCGAGCGCGGCAAGCTATTCATGCTGCAGACGCGCTCGGCGAAACGCACCGCCCCGGCTGCGGTACGCATTGCGGTGGAGATGGTCAACGAGGGGATCCTGAGCCGCGAGGAGGCCCTGCAACGCGTCGAGCCGGCGCAGATCGTCCAGCTCCTGCTTCCACGCTTCGACGAAGCGGCCAAGGCGAAAGCCAAGGACCGATTCCTCGCCAAGGGATTGAACGCCTCGCCGGGCGCCGCGACTGGAAAGGCCATCCTCGACCCCGATCGGGCGGTCGAGGCCAAGGCGGCAGGTGACCCGGTGATCCTGGTGCGGATCGAGACGAGCCCAGACGACGTGCATGGCATGCTCGCCGCCCGCGGCGTGCTCACTGCCCGCGGCGGAGCGACGAGCCACGCGGCCGTCGTGGCGCGCTCCATGGGCCTGCCCTGCGTCGCCGGCGCGGAGTCGCTGCGCATCGATTACGCCAAGCGCCAGGTGCGCGCCGGCGACGTGACCGTCGCCGAGGGCGACATGATCAGCATCGACGGCACCACCGGCGAGATCTACGCCGGTGAGCTGCCGACCATCGAGGCGCGCTTCGAGGACGAGCGCGAGCTCGCCGTGCTGCTGGGCTGGGCCGACGAGAAGCGAAGCCTGCAGGTCTGGGCGAACGCGGACTACCCGCGCGACGCCGAGCGCGCGCGGGCGTTCGGTGCGCAGGGCATCGGTCTGTGCCGCACGGAGCACATGTTCTTCGAGGAGGATCGCTTGCCAACCGTGCAGCGCATGATCCTGGCCTCCACCCGGGCGACGGAGGCGAAGCACCGTCGCGAGGCCGGCGGCGAGCTGTCGACGGAGGACCGCGAGACGGTCGAGACGTTCGATGCGGCCCTCGCCGAGCTGGAACGCCTGCAGACCGATGACTTCGCCGGCCTCTTCCGAGCCATGGATGGACTGCCGGTGGTGATCCGGTTGATCGACCCACCCCTGCATGAGTTCCTGCCGAGCTACGAGGAGCTGCTGGTCGACGTCACCCGGTTGCAGGATCGGCTGGCGTCCGACGGAGACAATGGTGCCCGCTCGCCGCTCGACGCGGTGGGGGACCGCGTGACGCCCGCGCTGGCCAAGGGGCTGCAGCGCGTCCTGGGTCGCAAGGACGCCGAACGCGCGATGAAGCTGCTGCGCCGCGAGGGCAAGGCGTCCGCGACGCCATCGGTCCAGGGCGATCGCGCGACCCTGGAGTCGGCGCTCGCCGAGAAGACCGAGCTGCTCCACGCCGTCGAGGCCATGCGTGAGCAGAATCCAATGCTCGGCATGCGGGGCTGCCGGCTGGGGCTGATGATCCCCGACATCGTCAAGATGCAGACGCGGGCGATCCTGACCGCGGCCGCCCGGGTGGCGGGGGAGGGCGTCACGCCGTTGCCGGAGATCATGATCCCGCTGGTGGGCCACGTGAATGAGCTGGCGGAGACGCGACGGATCCTCGAAGGCGAGGTGGCGCGGATCGTCGAGGGGTCGGGTCAGACGGTCGCCTACAAGTTCGGGACCATGATCGAGGTCCCGCGCGGGGCGCTGACAGCGGACCAGATCGCGGAGCACGCCGAGTTCTTCAGCTTCGGCACCAACGACCTGACCCAGATGACGTTCGGCTACAGCCGCGACGACGCGGAGGGCAAGTTCCTGCTCCAGTACGTCGATCGCAAGATCCTGCCGGTCAACCCCTTCCAGGTGCTGGATCGCGAGGGGGTTGGGCAGCTGGTGCGGCTCGCGACGGAGCGCGGGCGCGCCACGCGCAAGGACCTCAAGGTGGGGATCTGCGGTGAGCACGGCGGAGACCCGGTGAGCATCGCCTTCTGCCACGAGGTGGGGCTGAACTATGTGTCGTGCTCTCCCTTCCGGGTGCCGGTCGCCCGCCTCGCCGCCGCCCAGGCAGCGATAGCCGGATCGGAGCAGCGCGACAAATAACTATCGCGCCGTGGCCCCGGGGGTCAGCTGGCGGCGGAGCTCGGCGTCTCGGTGGGAGTCTCGACCGGAGTCGGGGTCGGCGTTGGCGAGGGACTGACGGTCGGGGTGGGCGGCGGGCGCGGCGTGGTGGTTGCCTTTGGCGGCGGCGAGTTGCTGGGCGTTCCGTTCGGCGGACCGATGCTTCCTGATGCGCGCGGCGTGCCCGCGATGACCGGGTAGGTCGTAGCCGCCGGCTGGGTCGACCACGGGGATTGAGACGGCGCTCCCGAGCCGGTCGCGGAC
>VBJP01000169.1:4855-6362 GCA_005880165.1 Chloroflexota bacterium
ATCTGCGAGGCGCCGACGAGCACGGCGCCACCCAGCAGGAGCATCGAGGCGGTGGCTGCCGCAACGCGGCCGGCTTGCCGCAGTGTGGCCGGTGGCCGGATCGGCGTTGGGCGCCAGGGCGGCAGCGGCGCACGCCCGACATCGATGCGGGTGAGAGCGTCATGCGCCCCAACCCAGTCTATGCAGTCCTGACAGAGCGACGCATGCAGCGCGAGGTCACGTGGTGGGTCGCCGTGCGCCCCGGCGAGCAGCCAGGCCAGGAAGCGATTGTGTGGGTCCTCGTTCATCGGGCGCTTCTCGTCAGGGCCTGGTCGACGATCGTTCGAATCCGCTGCTCCAGCGTTCCCGGGTGGGGTGCCACCGTGCGTTCGGCCGCGGCCGCCCGGCGCCCCAGGAAGAGCCGTCGGGTGTCCGACAGCCGCCGACGCACGGACCCGGCGCTTGACCCGAGGACCAGCTCGAGATCGAGAGGCGCCAGGCCCTCGACCTCGCCGGCGACCAGCGCGGCCCGCTGCCGGACGTTGAAGCGTTCGAGGACGTCGAAGGTCGCGCCATCCACCCCGAGCGCCGCCAGCGTCGTGCGACGTTCGTCCTCGCTGGGACCGGCGCGCCTCGAGGTGCGCCGCGGTACGTTGCGGAGAACTCGCCCTCGCAGCCATGCCGCCGCGCGCTCCGGATGGCGGAGCGTATCCGCGTGCCGAGCCCCGGTGTCGAGAGCATCGGCCGCCAGCGAAGCGGCGAGGGCCTCATCCCCGAGCGTGACGAGCAGCGCGAATCCGTTCAACCGCGCGCCATGCGCGTCACGAAATGCAGCCCGAAGCATGCCTTCGTGGTCGCTGGCACGTAGCGTCACCGGCCCGCTCAGCTCGACCTCCCCGCAGCGCTGCGGTGCGGTTGGATTACGGCGAGTTTAGTGTAGTCAGCAAACCGGGCGGAATGGGCGCCGGGCCGATTTGGGGGCAGGCGGCATCGGGTCGATGACGGATGCGTAACGGCGTGCGTATTGACTTGACAGTGTGATAGAATTGCGTTCCCCCTCTTGACAAACCTCTTGACAACAGCGAGCCGCTCGCAGGACCTGCCATCGCCATGACTTCATCGGGCATCGTTGCCGACATCAAATCGCGGCTGCCCATCGTGGAGCTTGTTGGCGAGACGGTAGCGCTCAAGCGCGCCGGCTCGGCGTACAAGGGTCTCTGCCCGTTCCACGCAGAGAAGACGCCGTCGTTCATCGTCACGCCGGACCGTGAGAGCTGGCACTGCTTTGGATGCGGGAAGGGCGGGGATGTCTTCACGTTCCTGATGGAGCGCGACGGAGTGGACTTCCGGGAGGCGTTGACGCGGCTGGCGGAGAAGGCCGGTGTCGAGCTCTCCGCGCAGTCCGCGCGAGAGGATCGGCGGCGCCGGAGGCTTCGAGAGGCCCTCGAGGCGGCCATCGCCTGGTACCGCGAGGTGCTGTTGCGCACGCCTCAGGGGGAGCGGGCGCGCGCCTACCTTCGCGAGCGAG
>VBJP01000170.1 GCA_005880165.1 Chloroflexota bacterium
GACCTGGGCGCCGTCGTGAGCACGCTGCGCCAGGCGAACCTGGCGTTGGCCGTTCCAGCGATTGCCGGATTAGTGGCCATGCATCTGGTCGGTGCAGCGACCTGGCGCTTGCTGTCGGTCCGCATCGCAGATGCCCCACTCCGATGGCGCAAGGCGGCGCGAACCTATTACGTCGCCCAGGGAATCGGCGGCCTGACGCCCGGCAACATCGGCGCCGATGCCTACCGCCTCTACGTTGCGGGTGACGAGACCGGGTGGCGCCGCGCGCTGCTGCCCATCGTGGTGCAGCGAGTCACGAGCTCCGTCGCCCTGGCCCTCATTGCAACTGTCGCGCTGATCGCGCTGCCCCGTCCGGGCGAGATCGCCGGCATGGTGGCGGGCGCCGCGATCCTTCTCGCACTTGCCTCGTCAATGGTGGTGCTGGCGGTGTGGCGCCCCGGAACGACCGGCTGGCTGACGAGACGAGACGGCGAGCCGCGGCTGGGACAGGGAATCCTGCGGCGAGCCTCGGCCCGCAGGCTCATGGCCGGCGCATGGCTCGGTATCACCATGGGGCTCGCGTTTCACGCGGGTAGCATCCTGCTCTCGTACGCGCTGGTCGCCGCGATCGCGCCGGTGCGGGATCCCCTTCCGGTCATCGGATCCATCGCCATCGCCAGACTCAGCATCCTGCTCCCCATCTCCCCGTCCGGCCTGGGCTTCCAGGAGGGGGCGCTTTCGCTGCTATTCCTGCGCATCGGACTCCCAGCCGAGACCGCCCTGGCCGCCGCACTCCTGAACCGAGTCGCGCTGCTAGCGACCTCCGGCCTGGGCGCCGCGCTTCTGGTGGCCGCGAGGCGCGACAATGCGGCCGACGGTGCAGCCGAGCCGCCCGCGAAAGCCAGCGCAGGGTCACAGCCAGCGATTCGGTCCATTCCAGGTGGGCATACGGACGGCGCGAGATAGCCATGGGCACGAGGACGTGGGGGATGGCTCGCGGCATTCCGTGACCCCAGCGTGCCGGCTGGCTTAGGGTTGCCGGAGCACCGTGATCACCCAGTGCCCGCACAGGTCCCGGTGGCGCACGGTTGCCACCATCCAGGTGGTACTCGTCTTCGTTTCCCTGGTGGGATCGGATGCGAGCGCCGCAGCGGACACCTCTCCGCAGCCGGTCCTGAACTCGTGGGATGTCGTGGTGTACGGCGCGACCCCAGCTGGGATTACGAGTGCCATAGCAGCCGCGCGCGAGAAGCTGCGGGTCGCGCTACTTGAGCCCACCGACCGGATTGGCGGCATGATGTCCAGCGGGCTGGGGGTCAGCGACGTCGGCTCCCGGGATGCGATCGGCGGACTCGCCCTCGAATTCTTCCGCCGCATGGGCCTGGCGTATCACCTTCCGGGCCGCGCAGCCGCCTGGAACGTCACTCCCGGCGCCGCACAGCGCACGTTCCTTGGCATGCTCGCCGAGGCCAGGGTATCCGTCTTTACCGGCGAACGCCTTCGCGAGAGCGGCGGCGTCCTGGTGCGCGACCACCGGGTCACCTCGCTCACCACCGAACGCGGTACGACATTCGCAGCGAGCGTATTCATCGACGCCAGCTACGAGGGGGACCTCATGGCGCAGGCCGGCGTCTCGTTCGTGGTCGGTCGCGAGGCGTCGAGCAGATACGGAGAGTCTCTGGCTGGGGTACGCCCGCCGGAGCCGGTCGTGCCCGCCATCCACGCCACGACGCTCAGCGGTTCGCTCGCGCCCGGGGTGGACGGGCAGGCGGTGGGCGCCATCGGCTCTAGTGACCACTGGATACAGCCCTACACCTTCAGACTGTGCGTGACCAAGGACCCGGCGAACAGGGTGCCGTTCTTCAAGCCCTCGGCGTACGACCCGGCGCGCTACCTGCTGCTTCAGCGGCGCCTCGACGCCCTGGTCCACCTTGGACGGACGCCCACGCTCGCCAGAGTGGTCACCATCACGCCTCTGCGCGATGGGAAGGCAGACCTGAATGGCGGTGGCGGCCTCTCCACGGACCTCCTTGGCGGAAGCCAGGGCTATCCGACCGACAGCTATGCGCAGCGCCAGGCCATATGGCTTGCACACTACCGATATGAAGCCGGACTGCTCTATTACCTCACCACCGATCCTGAGGTACCAGCCACTGGCCGCCGCAGCTGTACATCCGCGAGGCGCGGCGGATGGTCTCCGACTTCGTGCTCACCCAACGGGACGTCACCGGCGATGTCCGTCAGCCGGATGCCATCGGTCTGGCCTCCTAACACATCGAGGCGCACCCGGTTCGACTCGTCGCGGGTGAGGGCTCAAGCCTGTACGTCGAGGGAGCCCTCCTGGTTCGCATCCCAGGCCCGTATGACATTCCCTACCGCATCCTGGTTCCACGCCGGTCCGAGATCCTCAACCTGCTCGATCCGGTGACAGTCTCCGCCAGCCACGTGGCCTTCGCGTCGCTCCGGATGGAGCCGCAGTTCATGGTGATGGGCGAGGCAGCCGGATCAGCTGCGTCATTGGCGGTGCGGTCGAGGGTGGCCGTCCAGGACATCGACGTCCATGCCCTCCAGGCGTTGCTCCGGCAGCACCATGCAGTGTTGAGAGCGGCGTCTTCCTCCAACAATCTACCGATGCCGGTCATCGCCACGGCGATCCTCGCAAGTGTCGTGCTACTGGCGATCGCGCTCGCCTGGCGAGCGAAGCGGGCGGATGTTCGCCGGCAGCCGACGGGGCGCGAGAAGCGGGTGGCAGCCGAACGCTAGGGATGTTCGACCGGGAATTTGCTGCGGCCCGGCAATCTTACTTGTTCGGACTTGGGGCTAAACACCACTAAAGATCGGTTAGCCGTCGGCCGATCTATTGACTTTTGTACTACCGGAGTACTACGTTCCACCCCCGAGGGCCCGAGCTGCCACTCCTCTCGGCCAACCGCATAGTGCCCCGAGCCTCCCGCGTAGTTGGCCTCCGCACTTCTTCTGCCCGAAGGGTGCGCCTCTTACCGTGCTTTGCCCTCATCTCTTCTTCTTGGGCTGCGCGGGATCGCCCAATCCGCGAGCCCGTATGGGAGGGGAGGGGTGTGCTCATCCGACGGCTGCGAGATGCCGGCATCGAGGGCGAGAAGGAGGCGATACGGGGAGAAGCGCGAACGCGTTGGACCGCGAGAACTGACGCGGTCGCCGGACCTTCTGGCCCGGCCGATCAATCGAGCCAAACCTCTGTCGATTGGCCCGCCTCGTTCAATGAGGCCGGCGAGCCGGCAGGACTCTACTGGAGGATCAAACGGTTGACTGACTGCTATTCGACCCTGACACGGAGGACCACCACGTGTTCACTCGTCTAATCCAGAAGAGACGGCCGCGCAAGTCCGCGGTATTCGCAATCGGCACGGGCGTACTCGTCGCCATCGGGCTTGCTGCCGCGGTGGCGTTTGCCGTAACCCAGTTCGACACGGGCACTGGTGCTGGGTTCACTGGCAACTGTGACGTTACGGTACCAGCCAACACCAGTTCAGCCGACTGCCAACTGGGTCCGGCAGGAGCGGAAGTCTCGTACATCGGCAGCTCAGATACCGTGCGCCAGTCGTCCGGAACGGGTCTCTTCGACCCGTTTGTGCGCATCCAGGGAAGCCCCACTGAGAAGGGTTACAACACGAACGGCACCGTCGCGTTCGACACGAAGACCGGGACCTGGACGCACGCCATTAAGGCGAACGCCATCCCCCTTGTCTCCTGCAATCGGTTTACTGGTGACACGGCGACCTGCTGGGAGCTGTTCAATGACATCAACGAGAACAACACTGCCAAGCGTGTCTCGCTGAACGTCGTCGAAGTCTGGTTCACGACCAATCCAAATCTCGTGGGCTATCTCGACCCTTCGGGCGGGCCATCGGGCTTTCCTTCGGGCGCCACAAAGGTCTACGACTTCCACGGCAACATCCTCATCAACGACGTGAACTCGGGGTCAGGCCGCGGCGACCTCCGCTACCTGATTCCGCTGACGAACATCGATTCGTTTAATTCCTCCACTTACTTCGTGCTCTTCAGCAAGTGGGGCACCACTCCGGCGAGCACAACTGCCAACGCCGGCACCGGTCCCTGGACCAGTGACGGTGGGTTCGAGGAGTGGAAGGTCAGGAAGGTCCCGAACGTCCACATCGTCAAGACGGCCAACCCAGTCGGCCCGGTGAACGCCGGTACCGACATCGGCTTCGACATCACCGTGACGAACACGGGTGCGGCCGACGCCACCAACGTCACCATCACGGACAATCCGCTGCCGGCGGGGGGCGACCTCAACTGGTCGCTGAACCCGGCATTCCCCGGTTGCTCGATTACGGGCCCGGTGGGGAGCCAAGTCCTCAACTGCTCCTTCGCCACCCTGGCGGCAACCACGGGGAGCATCGGTCCGATCCACATCCAGTCGCATACGACCGCGGCCGACTGTGCGGTCGTGAGCAACACCGCCACGGTGGCGGCAAGCAATGACGGTAGCGACTCGAGCACGGCTACGGTCACCGTCCAGTGCGGTGCGCTTCTGATCAAGAAGGAGAGCACCAAGACGGGGAACCCGCTTGTCGCCAATGCCGGGGCTGTTTTCTCAGTTGACGGCCCGGACGCTGGCACCACACCAGACTTCAGCGTCACGGACGACCTGACCGCTGCGGCGCCGGACGAGGACGCCTTGGCCGGCGAGGTATGCGTCTCGGGTCTGGCGCCTGGCGCGTATACGATCAATGAGACGACCGCTCCCCCCGGCTACGGTAGTGCCAGCCAAACCAACGTTGCTCTGACGGTGGCCAACGGCACTAACTGCACCGACTCCACCAAGCTGCCGGGCGCAGGCGCCACGGCAACGTTCACCAACCCGCCGCTCGGCGAGATCGGGGTTACGTTCAAGGACCTAGGATCTGGAGAGACCAACGCCTCGATCGTCTGCAAGACGGGAACCACTACGGTCGACGCCGTTTCGGAGAACAACACTCCGGATCCGGCTTTCGACGACACCAATGAGACGTTCACCAGGCTACCTCCGGGTCAATACGACTGCACGGTTGTGATCGATCCGTAAGGATGGCTCCACCCCAAATATGGGAAGGCCCGAGGCGATGCCTCGGGCCTTCCCATATCGGCTATAGGATCGCGCTGTCCCTCGAGGCTGGTGCCGATGGTCACCAAATTCCTGAATCAGCCACGGCGAAGCCAGGCATCCGGTGTCGCGTAGGGTATTGACGCCTGTAGTACCGAAGTACTAGGTTCGCGCGACCGGGGTTGCGAGTTGCCCCTCCGGCCAACTGCATAGTGCCCGAGCCTCCCGCGTAGTTGGCCTCCGCGCTTCTTCTGCCCGAAGAGTGTGCCTCTCTACCGCGCCTGCCCTCATCTTTTCGTATTTGGGCTGCGCGGGGTCTCCGATTCCTGAGAGCCCGATGGGCGGGGAGGGCAGTGCTCATCCGCCGGCCGGTGCCCGGCACCCAGGGCGAGAAGGAGGCGACAAGGGGAGAAGCGCGAACGCGTTGGACCGCGAGAACTGACGCGGTGCGGATCGGTAGGTCCGCGTTACCACCTCCTTAGTTAGCACGAGACGCCATCCCGATCGCCGCTGAGCGGCGCTGGAGGGCAATTCAGACGGAGGCCTATGAACAGGGAACCATTCGACCCTCGGGTCAACGATGACCTCGATGGCTCCTGTACCGAACGGGGAACACTTTCATGACTCTCTCGACCCAGAATCCACACGCCAAGCGGCGCTGGATCCTGTTGGCCGGCGCGGTAGCGGTTGGGACCCTGGTCCTGGCGGCAGTCGCGTTTGCCGTACACGACTTGAAGTTCCAACTCGACGGCGACACCTCATCGGTCGATATCGCCCCCATCATTGGTATTACCCGGCCGGTGGACTGGAACGACCTCTACAACACCGATAAGTCGGTCGTCACCAGTCCGCCAACGGGTTTCGCCCCAGGCGACATGTCCACTGACTATCGGATCGTCGCGAGCGGCGGCAAGGCCGGCCAGTTCGACACCAGCGACGGCACGACTTATACGGGAGGGTCGAAGGACACTCTCGACATCCATAGCGGATGGCGCTGTGTTGGGGCCAATAACGTCACCAATAAGGGCGACATTACCAACGCGTATGCCACGAAGTACTCCGCCGCGAATGGTGACTCGATCCTCTACTTCGCGATGGAGAAGTACGTCCCGCAGGGAACCAACAACGTTGGTATCTGGTTCTTGCAGGACAAGAATGTCGGCTGCCTGGAGAATGGCACCGGTAACGGGAACGCCTTCGATGGTATCCACAAAAACGGCGACATTCTGGTCGTGTCGGCGTTCGACAGCGGTGGAAAGGTGAGCACCATCCTGGCCTATAGCTGGGACACGAGCCTAAACAACGGGGCCGGCGGTCTCCATCTCGAGACACCGACTGCTGGCGTCGACTGCCGGCAGACTCCGGTTACCAACCCATCGGACAGTCTCTGTGGTGCAGCCAACGAGGATGCGATCACCATCCAATGGGCCCATGCGTCCAACTCGGATGGGTCTGGCAACGCGGCCGGCGCCTCAACGACCATTCCGGCGGCCACCTTCTTCGAGGGCGGAATCAACCAGAGCGCCTTCGACGCTTTCAAGGGCAAGTGCTTCACGCACTTCCTGTTTGACACGCGTTCCGCAACGTCCACGACGGCGACGCTGTACGACTACGCGCTCGGCACCACGACCACTGTCACTACCCCGAGGCAGTACAACGCAGGCAACGACACCGTGTCGGACATCCCCGCTGCCGGATTGACGATCCCGACCACGGCGAGTGGTGGATCGATCCAGGTCAAAGACTCGGCTCTGATTACCGTAAACGGCATCGCCAGCTTCAATTCGTCAGTCACGTTCTCCTTGTGCGGACCCCTGGATCTGACCTCAACGAGCAACTGCGCAACGGGCGGCACCCAGGTCGGAACCGCCAAAGCAGTGACTTCGAGCCCAAGTACAGTCCTGTCTGATGCTGTGACGCTGACTTCGGCGGGTCGGTACTGCTGGCGAGCCGTATTCGCGGCAGATGACACTGCGGGGGTTCCGGGATCATCCGATCCCAAGCCCACGGGCGACAACACAACGACTGAATGTTTCAAGGTCAACCCCGTCACGCCTACTCTGTCGACCACCGCGGTGGACTCGACGGGCGCCGCTCTAACCGGCCCGGTCGATTTCGGCCAGGCCATCTACGACAAGTCCGCCTTGTCAGGAACGGCGAGCCAGCCCGCAACGCCGCCGTTCTTCCTTTCGTCGACCAACCCTCCCCCAACGCAGGCGAAGGCGGGCGGCACGATCGTCTTCAAGCTATACGGACCCTCCGCGACGCAGACGCCAACCACGGCGGACTGCACCAAACTCGCGAAGGACGCCAATGGCGTCGACTTCCCCTCTGCCGGGATCTCCGTCACGGTTGACGGGGATAGCACGGCATACCCAGCAGCCAATCCGTCAACCGTCACCTTCACCCCGGGAGCCCCGGGCTACTACTTCTGGAAGGCGGCCTACGGCGGAAATTCGCCAAATACGACGGCTGCTCCCCTGGACAACAGCGGGAACCCAACACAGCACAACGCAGACTGCAGCGTTGCCAGTGAGCGAGTCCAGGTTCGGCAGATCCCAACGACCATTTCCACCGCGCAATCCGCGATTCCGAATGACTCCGCCACAATCACCTCGAGCGTGACGGGCAACAACCTCGGAGCCGGCGGGACGGTCCTGTTTAGGCTCTACGGACCCACGGGTGGCGCTACACCTAAGACCGCGGCTGAGAACTGTGCAGCCGGTAGCACGACGCTGGGCACCGGCGGCCTCCTCTACAAGCAGGCACCCATCACCCTTGTTGGCGGAGCCCATTCCGAGACCGTCAACACGACCAACACCACCGTTTCGGTCAACGTGTCCGAGACATACGTCTGGAACGTAACCTATGCGCCGGCGGCTGCCGACACAGCACATACCGGCAGGCAGAGCGCCTGCCAAGAGAATACGGTCCTGACCTTTAACAACGACGCCGGGCCGGGAACACTCTTCCCGTAGTTCCCGAGCGTCCGTCCAAAACGGAAGGAGGCCCCGGTCAGACCGGGGCCTCCTTCACTTGGCGCGTGTTTTAGAAAACCGCCGCTACCCGGAGACGTTGAATGCCGTTGACCCCTGCGAAACCCATTGGCCGCTTCTCGCCGACCATCCGCCGGCCTCGGCGGTACAGGTCGCGGATCCACCGCTCCACCAGGATGTCGGTCCGAGTTGCAATGTCGCGTGCCCGTTCGCATCGGATTGGACGTACTGCCCGTAGACCATGGAGCCGTTCTGGAAGCAACTCGCCTTGACCCACAATCCAGCAGGGCTGACCGTCGCGGTGTCGGTGGTGGCATACACACCATCCGGAACGGAGATTGTTGCGGAAGTTCCGCCGCCACCGTGAGGCTTGGTCCCGTTGCCGCCTTTGGCGGCGAAGGCGCTACCGGCGATGAGTCCGAAGATGAGTGCGGTGATGAGCCCCGCTTCAGCGGTAGCTCCGAGCAGCCGGCGCGCAATGCGCGGCGCGCGAGAACGGGCAGCGG
>VBJP01000171.1 GCA_005880165.1 Chloroflexota bacterium
AGGCTCGAGTCAGGTCCGCGGTGGCTGATTCGGCCTGGTAAGGACTACGCCCAGGCCGTTGCACACGGCGCGATTGCTCAAGAGGCGCATACTTACCCAGACTCTTGTCGCGCATCCATCCTTTGGAACAGCGCCCTTAGCCTGGACACTCTCAATTCGGGGGTCCGTGGTGCGGCATCTGATCGATGCATCGGAGCCAGCGCCATGGCACGCATCACGGTCATCAACGACTCGTCCGAATTCCTCGACCTCATGCGAGAGCTGGTTACGAGTCTCGGCCACCAAATGGCGGGCCTCGAGGCCGTGCATACCTCCATCGAAGAGGTCGTGCGCACGAAGCCCGACCTGCTGTTGGTCGACCTCCGCTTGGAGAACACGCCGCAGGAAGTCTCGGGCTGGGAACTGGTCATCCTGGCCAAGGCTCACCACGACCTGTTGAACGTCCCGGTCATCCTCTGCACGGCCGACGTCTGGGAGCTCAAGAAGCGGACGCGGGACCTCGAGCAGATCGCAGACGTTCACGTCCGCACCAAGCCCTTCCAGATCGACGACATGTCGGAGCTCATCGAGCGGCTGCTCAAGACTAGCCGCACAAAGCGCACGAGCCGCGCTAAGTCGGCCATAAGCCAGATCCCGGTCGACGGAGGTCCGCCCGGCCCGCCGCCGCTGCGGCGCTAACCGGCTATGGCCGCCGGCGGTCAGCTTGGGCCGATCTGGCGGTCGACGTAGGACCGATAGTCGGGCATCTGCCGCTCGTAGTCGCTGGACATGAGCGGCGACGAGATCATGAAGTCGGCGGACGCGCGGTTGCACGCGATTGGGATATTCCAGACCACCGCGATGCGCAGAAGCGCCTTCACATCCGGATCGTGAGGCTGAGGCTCCAGCGGATCCCAGAAGAAGACAAGAAAGTCGATGTCGCCATCCGCGATGAGCGCCCCGAGCTGCTGATCGCCCCCAAGCGGTCCGCTGTGCAGCTTCCGGATGCCGATACCCAGCACCTCCTCGAGCAGGGCACCGGTGGTACCCGTGGCAACCAGATCGTGCTGCGCAAGCAGCCCGCGGTTAAAGGTCACCCAGTCGATCAGGTCGCGCTTCTTGTTGTCGTGCGCGACGAGGCCGACCTTCTTCCTCGGGCCAAGCCTCTGATCCATGGTCTCCTCTCGCCTCCTGGGAATTAGCGTCCGGCCACGGGCGTTGAGGGCCAGGCTAGCCGGCGACCGCCGACGGATCCTGGCGGCGCAGGAGAATCCCGAGGTATTCCTTCCAGGGGCCGACCTCCGCGTCCTGGGAACCCGCGAGGCCGGCGTAGATCTGGCCAATGTGATCCAGGTCGTGTACCGCCCAGGTTGCCAGCAGCTCCCGGAGAGTCACCTCGCCGAGCGATGGATGTAGACCGCGCCTGTCGAGGTCGGCGTCGGTGATCAGCTCGCCAAGCGCGGCCAGGTTGGCATTGCGCAACGTCGCGAAGCGCTCAACCAGCTCATCCAGCGGAACGCCCGCGTCGCGCTCGAGCATGGCGAACCGCTCGAAGCGGTCGAAAGGTAGTGAGGTCCCGTGCTCCAGGATTCGTCGAGTGCGGACCATCCAATCGGTCTGCTCGCCGGTGATCAGGTGGCCGACGACGTCGCGTGGGCGCCAGCCGTCGACGGTATCGGGCGTATCGGTCCAGGCTTCCGGCAGACCGATGAGCAGGGTGCGCAATAGCTCCGGTGTCCTCGCCAGGAGTGCGGTGGTGTCGCCTACGAATCCGGTCATACGACAACCGAGTTAGCCACGGCGCAAGGGGCTCGTCAAGGGCCGGCCGCCGGTCCAGCCGGCGTTGGCTCCAACCGATGATGCTCCGCCCTACGCGGCCGGCGCTCCCTGGCTGAGGACCCATTGAGAATCGATGGTCGGCGGGGAGAGCAGGGTCTGCAGGACGACGCAGTAGCGCTCGGTCCGATCCTTCAACCGTTCGAGCCGATCCGCTTCGATGTCGCCGTCCATCGCAAACTGCACGCGGATCGCCTCGAAGCCGACTGGAATGTCGGGCGTCCCCAGTGTCCCCCGCAGGTCCAGGTCGCCTTCAACACTGACCGATATGGACATGTTTGCCAGGCCCATGTTGGCTGCGACCATCTGGCAGGTTAGCTGGGCGCAGGCCGCCAGCGCGCCAAGCAGGAGATCCCCGGAGCAGGCAGCTGATCCCGGGCCCCCGACACCGGGGTGGGCCTCTGCCTCGTACAGCGCGCGACCAATGTCCACCGAGCAGCTCATCGCGCCTTCGAGCGAGGCGCCAGTCGCTCGGAGCGTGATACGCGCGGCATCAGGCTGGTCGCGGTATCGGTCCTTGATCGGCTGCTGGATCTCCCTCAGGCTCATGTCACCACGCCCCGGTTCGGTTGTGATTCGGGTGACAATAGGGCTCCGGGCTTCCGCCTCGCCACCATCACACGTCGTTCGTACGGAGCACCGCACGCATGGCCAACCTCGCAACAGGCACGGTTACCCTCGTCTTCACCGACATCGAGGGTTCCACCCGCCTGCTGCGCGAGCTCGGAGGCCGATACGAGCAGGTGCTGGAGGATCAGCGTCGCCTGATCCGGGCGGCGTTTGGCGCGCGAAACGGCAGCGAGGTCGACACCGCCGGCGACGGCCTCTTCTACGCATTCCCGCGGGCTCGCGAGGCGCTGCTCGCGGCCGTCGAGGGCCAACAGGCGCTCGGACGGCACGACTGGCCCCTCCCGGTCCGAGTCCGGATGGGCCTCCACACCGGCGAGCCGATGAGCAGCGCGACCGGTTTCGTGGGGCTCGACGTCCACCGTGCGTCGCGGATCTGCGCGGCGGCGCACGGTGGTCAGATCCTCGTCTCGCAGACGACCCGCGACCTCGCCAGCGATCTCCCGGGCGAGATCGTGGTCCTCGACCTGGGAGAGCACACCCTCAAGGATCTGCCTGCTCCCGAGCATCTCTTCCAGGTGCTGGCGCCTGATCTACTGCGCGAGTTCCCGCCGCTGCGGTCGCTGGACTCTCGTCCGAACAACCTCCCTCGCCAGCTCACCACGTTCGTCGGCAGGGAGAGGGAGATCGGCGATGCGAAACGCATCCTGGCGTCCGCGCCGCTGCTGACCCTCACCGGCCCGGGAGGCGTCGGGAAGACACGCCTGGCCATCGAGATCGCCGGCGAGCTGCTTGACGAGTTCGACGAAGGAATCTGGTTCGTCGATCTCGGGGTGCTGACCGATCCTGACTTCGTGGTGCCGGCGATCGCCTCCGCGATCGGCGTCATGCCGGCGCCCGGTCAGCCAATCCTGGAACGGGTCATTGACCATCTGCGGGGGCGGCGAGTGCTGATGGTCTTCGACAACTGCGAGCACTTGCTCGACCCCACGGCGCGAACGGTCGATACCCTCCTGCGCAGCTGCAGGCTGCTGCGCGTGGTGGCCACGAGTCGAGAGGGGCTGGCGATCGCAGGCGAGACCGTCCGTCCGGTTCCCTCGCTGTCGGTCCCCGATCCGGAGACCGCGGCCCCCGATGAGCTGTCGCAGTACGAATCCATCCGCCTGTTCCTGGAACGGGCCATGGCGGCGTCGTCGGAATTCCGGATCACCGATCGAAACGCCGCAGCGATCGCCCAGATCTGCCGTCGATTGGACGGCGTCCCGCTTGCGCTCGAACTCGCTGCCGCCCGGGTGCGGGCACTCCCGGTCGAGCAGATCGCGGCCAGGCTCGATGATCGCTTCCGGCTGCTGACCGGCTCGAGCCGCATCTCCGTCCCGCGGCACCAGACGCTGCGGCAGACGATCGATTGGAGCCACGACCTGCTCGGAGAGGACGAGCGAGCGGTCTTCAGGCGCCTTGCCGTCTTCGTGGGAGGTGCTTCGCTGGAGGCGGCGGAGGCCGTGTGTGCCGGACCTCCAGTCGACCCCGACACCGTGCTGGACGTGCTCTCTCGGCTTGTCGACAAGTCGCTCCTGGTTGCCGACACCGAGGAAAACGAGGCTCGTTACCGGCAGCTCGAGACGGTCCGGCAGTACGCGCGCGATCGCCTGGTGGAGTCGGGCGAAGCCCGCGACACGCTCAGCCGGCAGAGGGACTGGTACGTGGCCATGGTTGCGCAGGCCGAGCCCGAATTCTTCCGTGGCGTGGAGTCAGGCGCCTCGCTCGGGCGGCTCGACCGCGAGCACGACAACCTGCGGGCGGTGCTGCAGTGGAGCCTCGACGAGCCCGGCCAAGAGCGCCAGGGCCTGCAGCTCGCGGCCGGGCTTTGGCGCTTCTGGGAGATCCACGGGCACCTCTCCGAAGGGCGCGCGTGGCTCGAGCACTTCCTCAACGTGACCGAAGGCGAAGTCTCCGCACTCCGGGCCGATGTCTACACCGGTGCCGGCATCCTCGCGTTCATGCTCGGCGACCAGGCTGCGGCATCCGTGCTGCACGAGCGCAGCCTCGAGCTCCATCGCGGACGCGATCCCGGGCAGATCGCCGAGCCGGCGGCGGATCTCCAGGCTCTCCAGGTAGAGGCTCTTGGCCCGATCGAGCTCATCGGATCGAGCGGCCACGTCACCGAGGTGGGCCAGCGCCCGCGCAACACCCCGCTCGTCGCCGATGGCCCGGGAGATGGCCAGGGCCTGGTCCAGGAGCTGTGCGGCCTCTTCGGATTTGCCCTGACGCCCGAGCATGACTCCCAGGCTGTCGAGCGCGAATGCCTCGCCCCAGCGGTCCCCCGCCGTTCGAAACGCGGCGATCCCCTCCT